>JBAPYB010000636.1:0-2787 GCA_049284515.1 Thermoanaerobaculia bacterium | reverse complement strand
CCGTGCGCCTCCCCCGGGTCTACATCGGCTTCCGCGCCCCGGCCTACGGCGAGCGCTCCTGGTACGCCGCGGACATGCTCTCGGCGGTGCTCTCCGGGGGCAAGTCGAGCCCGCTCTACCGCGACCTCGTCTACGACCGTCAGATCGCCCAGGACGTCGGCGCCTCCGTCTCCCCTTACGAGAAAGGCGGGGCGTTCATGGTGGTTGCCACGGCCCGGCCGGGAGTGGAGGTGGAGGCCCTGGAGAAGGCCCTGCTGGACCACGTCGCCGCGGCCGCGGCCGCCCTGCCCGACCCGGACGAGCTCGAACGGGCGCGCAACCGCACGCTCGCCGACACCTACAGCAGCCTGCAGAAGCTGGACGGCGTGGCCGACCTCTTCTCCCAGTTCGCCACCTACTTCGACGATCCGGCCGGCGTCGCCGCCGAGGCAGGCCGTTATCTGCAGATCGCCCCGGAGGAGATGGTGGAGCTCGCGGCGACGCACTTGACCGAAAGCCAGCGCGTGGTGCTGCAGGTGGTGCCCAGGGAGACGGCTTGACGATGGCGCCGCGGCTGCCGCCCGTCGATCGCTCGACGCCTCCTGCGGCGGGGGTCCTGCGGCCTTTCCGCTTCCCCCATTTCCTCCGGACGCGGCTGCCCAACGGGCTCGCCGTGCTCGCGGCCCGCCACTCGGAGCTGCCGCTGGTCAGCCTCGAGCTGCTGCTGCCGGCGGGCGGACAGTTCGATCCGCAGGACCAGGCGGGGCTCGCCGCGCTCACCGCCGCCGTTCTCGACGAGGGGACGAGCCGGCGCTCGGCCATGGAGATCGCCGCCGCCGCCGAGCGGCTGGGCGGCTACTTCACCACCGGCGCCGACTGGGACGTCGGCTACTTCGCCAGCGGTCTGCTGGCGGAGAACCGCGCCGCCGCCTTCGAGCTGATGACCGACGTCGCTTTTCACCCCACCTTCGCCGCCAAGGAGGTCGAGCGCCTCCGGCGCCAGCGCCTGGCGGAGATCCTGCGCCGCACCCAGGAGCCCTCGGAGCTCGCCGACGACCGGTTTCACCGCGTCCTCTACGACGGCACGGCTTACGCCCACCCGCTGATCGGCGAGGAGAGGAGCCTGGCGGCGCTCGACCGCGAGGCGCTGGTGGACTTCTACCAGCAGCACTACGGGCTCGCCGGCGCGGTGCTGATCGCGGTGGGCGACTTCGATCCGGACGAGCTGTTGCGCGAGGCGGAGAGCGCCTTCGCGGCCGGCGGCCCGGCCGCGCCGCCGGCTCCCCGGCCGGAGATCCGTCCGCCGTCGCGGTCGGGGATCTCGGTCCACATCGTCGACCGCGCCGGCGCCGCTCAGACGGAGCTGCGGATGGGCCACCCGAGCGTCTCCCGCAGCCACCCGGACTACCCGGCCCTCGTCGTCTTCAACGGCCTGCTGGGGGGCAAGTTCACCAGCCGCATCAACCTCAACCTGCGCGAGCGGCACGGCTACACCTATGGCGCCTCCAGCCGCATCTCTGGGCGGATGGGGCCGGGCCCCTTCCTGGTGAGCGCCGCGGTGGCGACGGAATCGACGGGGGCTGCGGCGCGCGAGATCCTCTTCGAGCTGCGCCGCATCCGCGAGGAGCTGGTGGAGCCGGAGGAGCTCACGGAGACCCAGAGCTACCTGGTGGGCGTCTTTCCCTACACGATGCAAACCGTCAGCGACCTCGCCAAGCGGCTGGAGACCCTGGCCACCTTCGGTCTGCCGGACGACTACTACACCCGCCACCTGGAGCGTCTCGCCAACGTCACCCGGGAGGACCTCCTGGAGGTGGCGCGCCGGCACGTCGACCCCGAGCGTGTGGCCATCGTCGCGGCGGGCCCCGCGGAGGCCCTGGAGCCGCAGCTTCAGGGGCTGGGGCCGGTGACCGTGTGGTCCTCCCAGGGCGAGCCGCAGCTCGTGTGAAGCACCCTCATCACCCGGCCCTCTTCTCCCGCCCCCTCCCACCCCCCTCACCGGGAGAAGAGGGAGACCAGCAAGAAACGATTTGCACTGCGTTTCCCCCTCTCCCGGTGTGGGGGGGTGGGAGGGGGCGGGAGAGGGGGTAGGGGGTGAGGGTCCGGCGGATTACCGCAGGCTGGGGTCGCTGACCGTGCCGTCGGCGGAGAGCTGAACCTCCAGATTGCGGGGGACGCCGCCCTGGAAGTTGCCGTTCATGGGCCTGACGATGGCGGCCCGGCCGGTGGGCGTGACGGAGGCGCGGATCTGGACCGTCCCCGCGGGCACCTCGATCGACTTGCTGGTGTCGTGCTGCTGCACGGACTTGCGCAAGCGGAGGAAACCGCCGCGGCTCGCCTCCACGGTGAGCCGCGCTTTTTCTTTGTCGTTGACGTAGACGATCAGCACGCCGCCGTCCGGAAAGTCGCAGACGAAGTGGACGCGGAGCGTGGCCGTGGTGGCCGCGGCCTGCGACGAGGGCTCGCCCGGGCTCCTGGGCACGGCGGTCACGGGGATCACCGGCGTCGTGGCGGCCATCGTCTCGTTCGGCTGCGGCTCGTGAGGAGTCTGGGCCAGCCTTTGCTTGGCGCGGAGCTGGGCCGCCAGGGCCCGGGCCAGGACCTGCTTGGCTTCCAGGTTGCCGGGGTCGATCATCAGCACCGCCTGGGCTCCGGCGATGGCGGCGTCGTAGCGCTTGGCGGCCATGCCCTTGCGGGCGAAGTCGAGCTGCGTGTCGAGGTTGGGCGCGGCGGGTGTCTCGGGCGTCGCCGGTGCCGGCGATGCAGCCGGAGTCACGGCCGGCGGCGGCACGGGAGTGGGTGCCGCGG
>JBAPYB010000635.1:0-1511 GCA_049284515.1 Thermoanaerobaculia bacterium | reverse complement strand
GCGCCCTCGTCGCCGGGCTCGGCTCCAGGGGCGCGGCCCGCGGCGGCGGGTGCGCCCTCGTCCGAGCCGCCGAAGCCCAACAGAGGGCGGAGATAGTGCCAGGCGGCGAACGCCGCCAGGAAGGCGAGGATGATCAGCAGCGTCTTCTGTCGCGAATTGCCGCTCATCATTCGCTTCCCGTAGCCCGGGGGCGGGAGGTGGAGGGCCGGGTCGCCGGCCTCCCGACCGCAGTCGGCGTCGCCGGCACGGCCGCCGCTCCATCCTCGGCGGTCATGGCGAACAGCGTCGAGAGCGTCAGATCGATTTTCAGCTCGGGCCCTTCGCTGTTGCTGCCGACGTTGAGCGCATCGATGGAAATGAAGGAGTGCGAGGTCTCCAGCAGGCTGATGAGCTTGCGCAACGCCGAGTAGGGGCCCTGCACCGAAAAGATGAAGGAGCGCTTGATGAGCCCGTAATCCTGGATCTCCTGCTCCGGGTAGCTGAGGGCGCGGGGAGAGAGACCCGCCTGCCTCGCCAGGTCCTTGACCTCCTGGGTGATGGTGGTCAGCCGGCGGCTGCGGGTGGAGAAGCGTTCGGCGTAGAGCTGCTGCACCTGCTCCTGGTTGGTGCCCACGCGGTCGATCATCTTCTTCAACTCATCGTGCTGGCCGTCCAGCTCCCGCTCTTTCTGTTTCTGGGCCCGGACGTCTTCGTCGAGCTTCTCCACCGTCCCGGCGTAGCCGAGCTTGTAGACGGAGAAGGCCGCGGCGTTGGCCACGAAAAAGAGAAGCGCCGGCACCCAGATCCACAGGCGCTGGCGCCAGATCTCGCCGCGCGACCTCATGGCCGGCCTCCAGGAGCGCCCGGCGCCGCGGTCGTGGTGGTTTTCTTCGTCGTCCTATTCGTGGTCCTGGATGTCGTGACGGCCGTCTTTTTCACCCCAGGCGGGCCGGCCGGCGCCTCTTCCACCAGCACGCTGTGGGGCGGTCCGCCAGGCAGATAGGTCACGGTCGCGTCGAACTTCACCAGCGGCCCTCCCACGTCGAGCTGGCTCTCCTGAAGCAGGTTCGGGTTCTTGAAGGAGGGGTGCGCGAACAGATTCTTGATGAACTGATTCAGCGCTTCGTCGCGCCTCGTCACGCCGCTGATCGTGAGCCCCACCTCCCCCTCCGGCGACTTGTCGCGTTGCGCGCCCCGCGCCCGGGTCTCCCGCTTGGCCTTGGCGTCGGTCAGGGGCGTCAAATGGTTGAGGCGCACGTCGTTGGGCAGCGTGTCCGCAATGCGGTCGAGCAACAGGCTCCAGGAGAAGGTCCGGGAATCGATCTGGGTGTTCAGGAAATCGATCTGGTCGTTGAGCCGCACCAGGTCGTAACCGTTGAGACGGGCTTGAAGATCCGATACGCCCTTCTGCTTTTGCTCCAGCTCTCTCTCGCCGTTGGCGATATCGGCCCGCTTGTCGGCCGAGTCGGAAAGGTAGCTCCGGAACACGAAGACGTTGGCGAGCAGCAGCGCCAGGCCGAGCAGCCAGAGGA
>JBAPYB010000634.1:0-4374 GCA_049284515.1 Thermoanaerobaculia bacterium | reverse complement strand
AAGAGGAGAAGGACTTGTAGCGGGCGCATGGGCTCACCTCCAGCCGGACGAAAGGGTCTGTGGATGATATACGGAACGAGCCCATAGGCGCGCTGACTTTGGTCTCGAGGCTTCGAGTAGGGGCGGGGGTGGGCGGCAGGTTGGGGGCTCGACCCGCCCTGATTTCGACGATTTCGCCGTCGCAGGGCGGGTCGCGCCCCCTCCCGACCCTCCAGACCCGCCCCTACACGAAGCAAAGCGCATGCGGACCGCGAGCCGGAGGGCTTGGCCAGCCCGGCCGCCGGGCCTATCCAAGAATCAGCCGGGTATGGTACCCTGCCAACCTTCTACGTGGATAGACAACTTACTATGAAACGATACCTCAAGGTCCTGCTGATCCTCGTCTTCGCCTATCCCGCCAGTGGCAAAGGCGCCTCCTCCTCCTGGCCGTCTCTCGCCGAGCAGCTTCGGACCGACGGCGTGGCGCCCCGCAGCGCCCTCGAGGCCCTGATCACCGCCAACCAGGACTTCTCGATCCTGAACCCTCAGGAGGCGCGGGACAAGATCCGCATCCCGCTCTGGCTGCGGGTGATCTGGCGCCGCGCCCATTCCGAGATGACCTACTCCACGGCCGATCCCACGGGTGGCTATCCGTTCGTCCTCAAGGAGGTGCACGAATGGATGGTGACCCACCAGAGCCTCGTGCCCGGCCCGGCGGACAAGGACGCGGAGCCCGAGGACGACGAGGCGGTGGCGCCGCCCACCCGCAAGGTGATGATCGCCGGCGAGAAGCGGATCTCGGGCCTCCAGACCGCGCCGCACAGCGAGTCCGACATCCGCGTCAACTACTGGGACCCGATGAAGATCATCAGCGCCTCGAACAACATCTCGGGCGGCGGCAGCCAGGCGCAGTTCTATTCGACCGACGGCGGCGCGACCTGGGGCCAGACGACCCTGCCGCTGCAACCGGGCGACGCCTTCCATTCCGATCCGACCGTCGAGTGGACGTCGGACGGCACCGCCTGGTCGACCACCATCGGCATCAACTCCGGCGGCTCGATCCTTCACATGCGGGCCTACAAGTCGACCGACAACGGCGCCACGTGGACGTTCGACGCCACCTTCTCCGGCGCCCAGACGAGCACCGACAAGCAGATCATCTGGGTCGACCACAGCGCCACCTCGCCGTTCAAGGACAACCTCTACGCCATCTGGCACAACGGTGCCCCGGCGTACATGAACCGGCGCACGGGGCCTGCCGGCTCCTGGCAGACGCCCATCCTGGTGAGCGGCGCGGAGTCGACCGGCACGGCCATCGGCGCCGACGTCAAGACCAACGCCTCCGGCGACGTGTTCGGCTTCTGGCCGACGACGGGGAACCGCAAGATCTTCGTCGTCAAGTCGACCACCGGCGGCGCCTCGTTTGGCACGCCGGTCCAGATCGCCACCACCTTCGGCAGCTTCGACGTCGGCATCCCGTCGATGAACGTCCGCCGGTTCCTCATTTACGTCTCCGGCGGCGCCTACCGCACAGCGAGCAAGGACCTGGTCTATGCCACCTGGAGCGACCTGATCTCGGCGTGCACCGAGCCGGGGACCAACGTCGCGTCGACCTGCAAGTCGCGCGTCTGGTTCTCCCGCTCCACCAACGGCGGCAGCACCTGGTCGGCGCCGGTGATGGTCAACAATCAGTCGTCGCTCAACGATCAGTTCAACCAGTGGCTGGTGGTGGACGAGACCACGGGAGCGCTCGAGCTCGTCTACTACGACACGGTCGCCGACGCCGGCCGCAAGAAAGTGGACATCTGGCACCAGTCCTCCTTCGACGACGGCGTCACCTGGTCGCCGGCGGTCAAGGTGACCTCGGCCCAGACGGACGAGACGAGTGCGGGCGCGAACTCCGGCAACCAGTTCGGCGACTACAACAGCCTGTCGGGCATCGCCGGCCAGTTCTTCCCCTCCTGGACGGACCGGCGCAACAACGCTCGCGAGGAGATCTGGACCGCGAAGCTGACGGACACCGCCTGCACGCCCCCCGGCGCTCCGGTCATCGGTACCGCCTCGGCGACCGCCCCCAACCAGGTCCAGGTCTCCTGGGCCGACGGCTCGCCGGCCTCGACGACGTTCAACGTCTACCGGGCGGCCGGCACCTGCGCCAGCCCCGGCACCTTCAGCCGCATTGCGACCTCCGTCGCCGGCTCGCCGTATACGGACGGCACGGTCTCGGGCACCGTCACCTACGCTTACCAGGTGAAGGGCCTGGACGCCACGGGCGTCTGCGAGTCCGATCCTTCGGGCTGCGCTCAGGTCACGGCGACCGGCGCCTGCACGCTGCCGCCGAGCTTCGCGGGGCTGGCGAGCGTCAACAGCCAGGCCACCGCCACCTGCGGCCTGACGCTGGCCTGGACGGCGGCGGCGCCGCTCTGCGCGGGCCCGGTCACCTACAACGTCTACCGTTCCACGACGGCGGGCTTCGTGCCGGCTCCGGCGAACCAGATCGCCACCGGCATCACCGGCACGGGCTACGCCGACGCCTCGGCAACGCTCGCGAGCGGCGTGACCTTCTACTACGTCGTGCGGGCGGTCGACGGCTCGAACGGCATGGAGGACGGGAATTCGGTCCAGCGCAGCGCGGCGCCCACTGGCACCGTCACGAGCACGCTGACCGAGACCTTCGAGGGCGCCGGCGGCTTCGACAATCCGGGCTGGTCGCACGCCGTGGTCTCGGGAACCAACGACTGGGCGTTGTCCACGGCGCGGTCGCAGTCGCCCACGCACTCCTGGTTCTCGGCCAGCCAGGGCTCCCCGGCGGACCGGGTCCTGGTCTCGCCGTCGTTCACGCCGCTGGCGAGCTCCACCCTGTCGTTCTGGCACACCTTCGCCTTCGAGAGCACCACTTCGTGCTTCGACGGCGGCACGCTCGAAATCTCCACCAACGGCGGCACGACGTGGTCGGTGGTCCCGGACGCCGCCTTCACGGCAGGCGGCTTCAACGGCACCATCGCCGGCTCCGGCTCCGCGAACCCGCTCGCCGGCAGCCGGGCCTGGTGCGGGGGGACGGTCGGCACGCTGACGCAGGTCACCGCCAACCTGTCATCGTTCGTCGGCTCGACCGCCGCCAAGTTGCGCTGGCACGAGGGCGACGACGACAGCGTCGCGGCGACGGGGTGGTTCGTCGACTCGGTAACCCTTTCGAACGTCGGTGTCTGCACGAGCGGCCCGGTTCCGCACGGTTTCTTCACGGTGGTCCCGTGCCGCTTGATCGACACCCGCAACGCCAACGGGCCGAGCGGCGGACCGAGCCTGCAGCCGAACGCGGACCGCACCTTCGTGATGACCGGCGCCTGCGGGGTGCCGTCGATAGCGAAAGCGCTGGTGGTCAACGTGACCGTCGTCACGCCGACCGCCACCGGCACCTTGAACCTGTTCGCCACGGACATCAGCGCGCCGGCGACGAGCGCGATCAGCTTCAACGCCGGGACCTTTGCGCGGGCCAACAACGCGATCGTCGGCCTGCCGCTCAACTCCAGCGGCGGGATCGTCGTGAGGAACGGCTCGACGGGGACGGTGCAGTTCCTGCTGGACGTGGTCGGCTACTTCCAATGAGCTGAGGCTTGGGCATCGACCGCGACGAGGTGGTTCGCCGCACCGCCGGGCACGTCCGCCGGGTGCTCGAAGGGGAGCCTTCCGGCCACGACTGGTGGCACGTCTACCGGGTGTGGAAGGGCGCCCTGGCCATTGCGGAGGGCGAGCCGGCGGACCGCTTCGTCGTCGAGCTGGCCGCCCTCCTGCACGACCTGTCCGACCGCAAGCTCAACGGCGGCGACGTCACCCTCGGTCCCAGGGTGGCCCGCGAGTGGCTCGTGGCGCAGGGAGTCGACGAGGAGACCGTCGCTCACGTCTGCGAGATCATCGCGGACCTGTCGTTCAAAGGGGCCGGCGTCCCCACGCCGATGCGCACCCGCGAGGGCATGGTGGTGCAGGACGCCGACCGGCTGGACGCCATCGGCGCCGTCGGCATCGCCCGGGTCTTCGCCTTCGGCGGCCACAAGGGGCAGGTGCTCCACGATCCCGAGCACCCTCCCGTCCTCCATGCGAGCGCCGAGAGCTACTACGCCACGCCGGCGACCCCCATCAACCACTTCTACGAGAAGCTCCTGCTGCTGAGGGAGCGGATGAACACCGAGGCCGGCCGCCGCATCGCCGAGGGGCGCCACGCCTTTCTCGAGCAGTTCCTCGCCCGCTTCCTCGCCGAGTGGGAGGGGCGCGACGGCATAGGCGCTAACTTTGGCCCCGATGCTTCGTGTAGGGGCGGGTCTGGGCGGCAGGTTGGGGGCTCGACCCGCCCTGATTTCGACGATTTCGCCGCTGCAGGGCGGGTCGCGCCCCCTCCCG
>JBAPYB010000633.1:0-4748 GCA_049284515.1 Thermoanaerobaculia bacterium | reverse complement strand
GGTTGACGGGGACCGTCTGGTTTTCCTGGCTGCGAATTTCCAGCAGCGTGCCCGCCGCCGGGCTGGGAATCTCAGCGTCGACCTTGTCGGTCGAAATCTCGAACAGGGGCTGATCGCGCTCCACCTTGTCCCCCACCTTCACCAGCCAGCGGGTGATGGTGCCTTCGGCGATCGATTCCCCCATCTGGGGCATCACGACTTCAGTTGCCATAAGCTCTCCCCTGTCTCTCTTCCGGTTCGCGTCGCAGTCAATACAGATCAGTAGGCGGACAGCTCGCGCACCTTGGCGACCAGCTTGTCCACGTTCGGCAGATAGGCCTCCTCGAGCGTCGGGCTGTAGGGGACCGGGGTGTCCGGGCAGCAGAGCCGGTGGACCGGCCCGTCCAGCCACTCGAACGCGTGTTGGCCGATCCGCGCGGCCACCTCGCCGGCGACGGAGCCGGTGATCTGCTCCTCGCTGAGGACGATCGCGCGGCTGGTCTTGCGGACGGTGGCGAGGATCGCCTCCTGGTCGAGGGGCTTGAGGGTGCGCAGATCGACGACTTCGAGATCGATCCCGTCTGCCTCCAGGCGACCGGCGGCCTCCAGCGCCACGTGCAGCATAGCACCGTAGGTGATAATGGAAAGGTCGCGCCCCTCGCGCGCCAGCCGCGCCTTGCCGATCGGCACCGGCGCGCCGCCGCCCGCAGGCAGCTCGTCCTTCAGCCGGCGGTAGAGGTATTTGTGCTCGAAGTAGAGCACCGGGTTGGGATCGTGGATGGCGGCGCGCAGCAGGCCGTAGGCGTCGGCCACCGTGCCCGGCGCCACGATCTTGAGGCCCGGCGTGTGCTGGAAGTACGACTCCGGATTCTGGCTGTGGTACGCCGAGCCGTGGACGTTGCCGCCCGCCGGTCCCCGCACCACCAGCGGCACCTGCTGCCCCCAGCGGTAGCGGTTGGGCGCCGCGAAGTTGACGATCTGGTTGAAGGCACAGGAGATGAAGTCGATGAACTGCATCTCCACCACCGGCCGCATCCCCATCATCGCGGCGCCGATGGCGCAGCCGACCATGGCGGACTCGCTGATCGGCGTGTCGACGATCCGCACCGGCCCGAAGCGGTCGAGGAACCCGGCGGTGACCCGGAAGGCGCCGCCGTAGGTGCCGATGTCCTGGCCGAGCAGGAACACCCGCTCGTCCGCCTCCATCTCGTCCCACAGGGCCTGGCGGATGGCTTCGAGATAAGTGACAGTCTCGGCAGCCATCAGGAGTTGACCTTCTCATAAACCCCTTCGAACGCCCTTTCCGGCGGTGGCATGGGAGAGGCCAGGGCGAAGTCCACCTCCTCGTTGAGCTGGGAGTCGATCTTCGCCACGATCGCCTTGAGCTCGTCCTCGTTCGCGAGGCCGCCCCCGAGCAGGTGGCGCTCGAAACGCTCGATCGGGTCTTTCAGCCGCCACTCCTCGAACTGTTCCTTGGGCACGTAGCCCGCGTCGTCGTGCTCGGCGTGGCCCTTCATGCGGAAGGTCTTGGACTCGATCAGGGTGGGGCCGGAGCCGGCGCGGGCCCGCTCGACCGCCCGCTTCGTCGTTTCGTAGACCGCCAGCACGTCGTTGCCGTCCACGACCTCGCCGGGGATGCCGTAGGCCGCCGCGCGGGTGGCGATGTTCTTGATCCGCATCTGCCGCGAGGTGGGCGTCGAGTAGGCCCAGCCGTTGTTCTCGGCGATGAGGACGAACGGCACGCCGAGCACCGCGGCGAGGTTCAGCCCCTCGTGAAAGTCGCCCGTCGAGGTGCCGCCGTCGCCGATGAAGGTGAGAGCCACGAGGTTCTTGCCTTGCATCCGGCCTGCCAGGGCCACGCCGGCCATCACGGGGATGACGGCGCCCAGCATG
Organism: Thermoanaerobaculia bacterium; assembly: GCA_049284515.1. GTDB lineage: Bacteria > Acidobacteriota > Thermoanaerobaculia > Multivoradales > UBA5704 > DATARR01. Next base: position 2,876 of record JBAPYB010000633.1, on the reverse strand, counting down.
GAGATCGGCGCCACGAGCCCCCGCTTCAGGTCGCCGAAGTGGGTGTTGCCGTCCTTGCCGCCGGTGGGGCTGTCGCTCTTGGCCATGTACTGCATCATGACCTCCCGCGGCTTGACGCCCCGCACCAGCATGGCGCCCAGGTTGCGGATGAGCGGCCCCATCACGTCCTGGGCTCCAAGCGCGTAGGCGCTTCCCACGGAGGTCGCCTCCTGGCCGCGGCTGGAGTAGAGCCCGCCCACCACCTTGCCCTGGCGGTAGAGGTTGCCCAGCCGCTCCTCCACCATGCGGTTGAGCTTCATGTAGGAGTAGAGCTCGAGCTGGCGCTCCCGCGGCAGCTCGGTCTTCGCCAGCTTCTCCGCCGTCTCCGCCGCGTCCACCTTGGGATGAAGAGGACCCCAGTCCTTGCCTGATTTCGCCATGGGATTCCCCTAGATGTGAATCGCCGCGCCGTGGGCGGCGTGCGCCGCTTCCATCACTGCTTCGGAGAGGGTCGGATGAGCGTGCATGGTGCGCAGCAGCTCCTCGTCCGTGCCCTCCAGTTGCAGGGCCACGCAGGCCTCGGCGATGAGGTCGGTGGCGTGGACGCCGACGATATGGACGCCCAGCACCTCGTCGTACTTCTTCTCGCGCACCACCTTGACGAAGCCTTCCGTCTTGCCCACGATCCGCGCCTTGCCGAGGGCCGAGAAGGGGAACTTGCCCACCGCCACGTCGTAGCCCCGCTCGCGCGCCTTGGCCTCGGTCAGGCCGACGCTGGCCACTTCCGGATCGCAGTAGGTGCAGGAGGGGACGCGGTCGTAGTTGAGCGGCTTCACCGGCAGGCCCGCCATGTGCTCTACGGCCAGGATCCCCTCCGCCGAGGCGACGTGCGCCAGCCACGGCGTGTTGACCACGTCGCCGATGGCGTAGATCGTCGGCACCGCCGTCTGCATGAGGGGATTGACCTTGACGTAGCCGCGCTCCAGCTCGATCCCTAAGGCCTCCAGGCCGATGTTCTCCGTCACCGGCCGGCGGCCGATGGCCGAGAGCAGCAGCTCGGCCTCGACGACGTCCTTCTTGCCGCCTTCCAGGTGCAGGCGCACGCCGGTGTCGGTCCTCTCGACGCTCGACATCTTGGTGCCGGCCATCACCTCGATCCCCCGCTTGCGCAGGGCGCGCTGGAGCTCGGCCGAGCTCTCCTCGTCCTCGATGGGGAGGATGCGCGGCAGCATCTCGATCAGCGTCACCTTGGAGCCGAAGGAAGCGTAGACGGAGGCAAACTCGGTGCCCACGGCGCCCGCGCCCAGCACGGCCAGCGAGGCCGGCACCCGGCGCAGCTCCAGGATGTGGTCCGAATTGAGGATGCGCTCGCCGTCCGCCGGCGCGATGGGAATGTCCCGCGGCACGGAGCCGGTGGCGATGATGACGTGCTTGGCGCCATAGGCAACCTTGCCGTCCGCGCCCTCGACCTCCACCTCGTTGGGGCTCGTGAGGCGGCCGAAGCCGCGCAGGGTCGTCACCTTGTTCTTCTTGAACAGGTAGTCGATGCCCTTGGAGTTGGCGTCGACCACCTTCTGCTTGCGGTCCTGCGCCTTGTCGATGTCGAGCGCCGGCGCGCCCACGTTGATGCCGAGCCCCTCGGCGTCGCGGATCTCGTCCAGCACCTCCGCGGTGTGCAGCAGCGCCTTGGTGGGGATGCAGCCGCGCAGCGTGCAGGTGCCGCCCACCTTCGGGTCCTTCTCGACGACGGCCACCTTCATGCCGAGCTGTCCCGCCCGGATGCCGGCGACGTAGCCGCCGGGGCCGCTGCCGATGATGATCAGGTCGAACTCTTCTCGCGCCATCAGATCTCCAGATTTTGGATTTTCGATTTTGGATTTTGGATTGGGGGAAAGCTCAGGTCGGGGCCATCGCCTCGACCGTGACCGGCGCAGCTCGGAACCGTCCGGGCTTGTCCTCCACGAGGCGGGCGAAGGGGATGTCGGGATCGTGCTCGAAGACGCAGAGCCAGCCCCCCTCGACCGCCCGCGGCAGCCAGAGCTTCTTGTTTTCGAGGGTGGTCATCGGGTACAGGTCGTAGCTCATGATCCAGGGATAGGGGACGTGGGCGGTCATGGGCACCAGGTCGGCCCAGAAGACCCCCTTCGCGATCTTTCCGCCCGCCAGCCCACCATCCAGTAAAACGATGCACATGTCCGCGTTATGCCCGGGCGCCCGCACGGCCTTCACGCCCGGGATGGGCTCGGCCTCGTCGCCGAACAGCTCGGCTACGCCCGCTTCCAGGAGCGGCTCCCAGTTGTCGGAGAAGTAGCTCGCCCGGTCCCGCTCGTTGGGCCGGCGGGCGTGCTCCACTTCCCCCCGCTGCAGCCAGTAGCGGGCCTTGGGGAAGGTGGGGACGATCCTGCCCCCTTGCTCCCGGGTGTTCCAGCCGCAGTGGTCGAAGTGGAGGTGGCTCAAGAGCACGTGGGTGACATCCCCGAGCTCGTAGCCGGCGCGGCGGATGGCCTCCGGCAGGCGCACGGCCTGCGGGTCCATGGCGTACATCTGCTGAAACTTGGCGTCGTGCTTGTCGCCGATGCCCGTGTCGATGAGCAGCAGGTCGCTCCCCCGCGCCACCAGCAGGCAGTTGGTGCCCATGCGGATACGGTTCTCGGCGTTGGGCGGGCAGGGCTTTTCCCACAGCACGCGCGGCACGACGCCGAACATGGCGCCGCCGTCCAAACGGAATTCGCCGTCGCTGACCCGGGTCAGCGTGAGGTCCCCCAGCTCCATCACGGGCAGAGTGTATCCGATGGTTTGTCGGCGGGAAACCTGCCGCCCACCGCTGACTCAACCGGGAGGTCCTCCGCCGATCCGAGCCCTCACTCCCCCAACCCCCTCTCTCCCAGCCTCCCCCC
>JBAPYB010000632.1:0-13152 GCA_049284515.1 Thermoanaerobaculia bacterium | reverse complement strand
AGACCGAAGCGTTCCTGAAGGTCATCGCCGTGGCCGGCCGGGAAGCCCCGGCGGCGGACTTCATCGCCGGGCGCCTGGCGGGTCTGCCCATGCAGCGGGACGCCCTCGGCGACGTCGTCCTCACCGTGGGCTCGGGGGAGCCGCGGCGGCTGGTGGCCTGCGCCTTGGGCGAGCCGGGCTTCATCGTCAGCGGCATTCGAGAGGACGGCTACCTTCGCGTCGTTCCGGCGGGCGCGAGCCTCACCGGAACCCTGTGGGCTCAGGGCTTCCAGGGCCAGACGGTGATGATCGGCGGCGCGCGGGGTTGGATGCCCGGGGCCGTGGCGCTCCCCTCGGTCCACCTGCAACAGGGAGGGCCCCCGCCGGATCATCCGTTCCAGGTGGAGGACCTCTACGTCGATGCCGGCGCCGAGAACGCCGGCGAGGTGGCCGCGCTGGGAATCCGCCTGATGGACCCGGTGGCGCTGATCCGGCGGCCCCTGCGTTTGGCCGGCGGTCTCCTGGCGGCGCCCGCCGCTGCCCAGAAGGGGGCGTGCTCGGCGCTGGCGGACGCGGCCCGCCGATACCGTCCCGCTCCCGGCTCCGGCACGGTCGTCTTCGCCTGGACGACCCAGGACCTGCTCAACCGCGCCGGATTGACCCACGTCTTCCGCGGGAAGGGCCCGTTCCGGGAGGTGATCCTGCTCGATTCCGGCTTCGGCTGGGAACGCGGGCCGGAGGCCGGATCGCCGGCTCCGAAGCCGCTGCCGGCGCCGGGCAGCGGCCCGATCCGGTCCGGCGATCTGCCTTCGACGCTCGGCGGGCTGGCCTCAGCCCCCCATTACGCGGCAGGCGGCGGCCTGGCGGGTGCTCCGGATTTGAAGGACACGAAAATCGGATTTCTCGGCCTCCCGGCCCGCTATCCAGGGACGCCTGTCGAGACGATCGCGGTGCGCGACGTGGAAGCGCTCTCCGCCGCGCTCGTTTCCGCCCTGGGCGGCGAGGCCGCGCCTGCGGTCTCGGGGCCAGCCCTTCCCTCACCGCCCGTAATCGCGGACGCAGGCGAGGGGCACGGGGAGGAAGCAGCCATCCTCGGCGAGCTCATCGCCCGCTACGGAGTGAGCGGCGCCGAAGGGCCGGTCCGCGAGGAGATCCTCCACCACCTGCCGGCCTGGGCGAAGCCGGAGGTGGACGCCAAGGGGAACGTGATCGTCTCGGCCGGCAGCGGAGGAAAACCCCTTCTCTTCGTGGCCCATCAGGACGAGGTGGGCTGGCGGGTCGAGGAGGTGCTGCCGGACGGCCGGCTCCGCCTCCAGAAGCGGGGCGGCCTCCTCGCCTCGGTGTGGGAGGCCCAGGCGGCCCTCGTCCACGGCGACCGTGGCCCCGTTCCCGCCGTCTTCGAGCCGCGGGAGGACTGGCGCGCGGCCACGCATTTCGCGCCTCCGGGCGACCCCACGGTCTATTTCGGCCTGGCCTCGGCCAAGGACGCCGAGGCCCTGGGCGTACACGCCGGCAGCACCGTCACCATGCCGAAACGGATGTTCCGCCTCGGGCGCCATCGCGTCCTGGCCCGCGGCTTCGACGATCGCGCGGGCTCGACGGCTCTCCTCCTCGCCCTCCAGCGCATCGACCCGGCGAAGCTGAGGCGGCAGGTGATCTTCGCCTGGTCCGTCGGGGAAGAAGTGGGGCTCGACGGCGCCAAGGTCCTGGCGGAGAGGTTCAAGGACCTGGCGGAGGTCCACGCCGTGGACACCTTCGTCTCCTCGGACTCGCCCATCGAGTCCAGGCGCTTCGCCGACGCCCGCCTCGGCGCCGGAGCCGTGCTCCGCGCCATGGACAACGGCTATCTCGCGCCCCGCGAGCTGATCGACCGTTTCCTCGGCCTCTCCTCCCGCCACCACGTCCCGGTGCAGGTGGGCTTCACCGGCGGCGCCACCGACGGCATGGCCTTCCTGGCGAACGGTCCCGCCATGCTCCCCTTCTCCTGGCCAGGCCGCTACTCCCACTCCCCCGTCGAGGTGGCGGACCTGCGGGATCTCGATGCGCTGGTGGGCCTGATCGTGGCTGCGGCGACGGAGTGAACGCAACCTCACCGCGCCCCCGCCCGAAGACCCTCACCCCTGCCCCTCTCCCGCCCCCTCGCCACCCCCCTCCCCGGGAGAGGGGTCCCGGTTGGGGCGGTCTTGCTGTTCGTCCCTGGTGTCCTTGCTGTCCTTTCCGTCCCTTCTTGCTGGTCTCCCTCTTCTCCCGGGGTGGGGGGTGGGAGGGGGCGGGAGAAGAGGGCCGGGGTGATGAGGGTCTTGGGTGGGGGCAGGGAGAGGCCGCCTCACGCCTTCAGCCCATAGCGCTCCATCTTGATCGCCAAGCCGTTCCTCGACAGGCCCAGGAGGCGGGCGGCCTGGGACTTGTTGCCGTTGGTGCGACGCAGGGCCTCGCGGATGGCGCTCTGCTCGGTGCCGCTGACGAGGCGCTCCAGCTCCAGGCCGGAGGCGGCGTCCACCCGCGTAGTGGCCATGAGCGCGCCGTTGCGCACCCGGTCCGGCAGCAGGTTCACGTCGACCGGCCCCTTGGCGGGCGCCATGTAGACGAGCTGGCGAGCGATGTTCTCGAGCTCCGCCAGATTGCCGGGAAAGTCATAGCTCAGCAGGGCGGAATGGGCCTTGACGGTAATCCCCTGCATACGCTTGCCGGTCTCGTGGCAGAAGCGGTTGACGTAGGTCTGGATGAGCAGCGGCAGGTCCTCCCGGCGGTCGCGCAGCGGCGGCACGTCGATGATGAACTGCGACAGCCGATAGGCGAGGTCCACCCGGAAGAGGTCGCGGGCCACCACCGAATCGAGGAGCCCGCGGCTCCCCACCACCAGACGCACGTCGACCCCGTGGGCCTCGTGGCTCCCCGCAGGCTCCACCGTTCCCGAGCGCAGGAACCGGACGAGCCGCCCCTGAACCTCCATCGGGAGCTGCTCGACCTCGTCGAGGAACAGGGTGCCGCCATGGGCCAGCAGCAGCTTGCCCTCCCGCCGCAAGGGACCGCCCTTACCTGCAACCTCGGAGCCGAAGAGGTCGGCCTCGATCTGCGACGGCCGCGCGCCGCCGCAGCTCGCGATGACGAACGGGCCGTGCCGCCGCGGTCCCGAAAGATGCAGGGAGCGGGCGAGAAGGTCCTTGCCCACGCCCGGCTCGCCGGAGAGCAGCACGTGGACGGGAGGATCGACCGCGGCCCGGAGCTGCTCCACCACCTGCTTCATGGCCAGCGACTCTCCCACCACGAGGTTGGGGTCGAGGGTCAGGTCCTGCTGCCCCGGATGGCCCGGCAGGATGGGCTCGTACCACCCTACGTGATGAACCAATCCCAACACCAGGAGGTGGCCGAGGGCGTTGAGACTCGCCATCGGCGACCATTCCGGCTCCTGCGGCCGGAAACGGGGAAAGGCGACCATCATCGCGTACCTGCGGTCCATGGCGCCGAAGGTGAGGTGGCAGATCCAGGCTGGTGTACCGGCGAGCTCGCCATCGAAGCAGCGGCTCGCGGCCGGCGTGGTCTCGGCCGCACGGTGGCGGAGGATCTGCTCGAGCAGCCCCTCGCCGCTCGCCAGCCACGCCTGGTCCGTCGACACCACCAGCTTGACGCCGGCGTTCTCCTGGTCGCCCAACAGCAGGAAGAGGGCGCCACCCCCGAAATCCCGGAGCACCTCGTCCACCAGGGCCTCGGAGGTGGTGCGGCTCTCGGCGTCGGCCAGCACCCACTCGCAGATGCGATTGAGGTGCTCGATCATGCGCTTGGGAGTGATGACCGGCGGACCGGTCGCCGCCACAGGATCGGCCGGCGGCGGCTTCTCCGGCCCCGGGACCACATCCTCCACCAGCAGGGTCACAGCGCCCAGCCGGATCTCGTCCAGCACCTCGAGCGACGCCTCCTTCACCTTGCGGCCGCTCACCAGCAGGCCGCGGCGGCTGCCCAGGTCCTCGATTCGCAACTGATTCCCGTCATAAAGCAGCCGCGCGTGCCGCTGCGCCACCCCGGTGTAGTTCAAGCAGACGTCGCACTCGGGCAGGCTGCCGACGATCAGCTCACTGCGATTGACGGGAAAGCGCCGAACACCGTCGGGCGCATAGGCGACAAGTCTCAGCATTGGAGAGCCAGTCTATCCCACACGGGCTCGCACCCGGCCCCCCGCCGGGTGGTGCTATCCTCCCCGGTCGTGAACGACCTCTTTCTCCGCACCTGTCGTGGCGAGGCCACGGAGCGCCGGCCGGTGTGGATCATGCGCCAGGCCGGCCGCTATCTCCCCGAATACCGGGCGGTCCGCCAGAAGGTGGATTTTCTCACCCTGTGCAAGACACCGGAGCTGGCCGCCGAGGTGACGATTCAGCCCGTCGACATCCTCGGCGTCGACGCCGCCATCCTCTTCGCCGACATCCTGCTGCCGCTCGAGGCCATGGGCGCCGAGCTGCAATTCGTCAAGGGGGACGGCCCCAGCTTCCCCCACCCGGTGCGCACCCGCGAGGACATCGCCCGCCTGCGCAACCCAGAGGTCAACGAGACCCTGGGCTACGTCTTCGACGCCATGCGCCTGGTGCGCCGCGAGCTCGACGGGCGGGTGCCCCTCCTCGGCTTCGGCGGCACGCCGTGGACCCTCGCCGCCTACCTCGTCGAGGGCGGCGGCTCGAAGCACTTCGAACACCTTCTGGCCTGGAGCTATGGCGATCCCGAGGGGCTCGCCCTGCTCCTCGACCGTATCGCCGACACCTCGATCGCCTATCTCGCGGGTCAGATCGCCGCCGGCGCTCAAGGCTTGCAGCTCTTCGACACCTGGGGCGGCCTCCTGGACCTGGAGCGCTGGCGCGCCGTGGCCCTGCCCCCGCTGCGCAAGGTGGTGGACGCCCTGAAGGGCCAGGTGCCCCTGATCTACTACGTCAACGGCGGCGCCCACCTGCTGCCGGGCCTCGCCGAGCTGCCGGTGGACGTCCTCTCGGTCGACTGGCGGCTGCCCCTCTCCCAGGTGCGGCGGGCGATCGGCCCCGACGGCCCCAAGGTGCTTCAAGGCAATCTCGATCCCGCGGCCCTGCTCGCCCCCATCCCGGAGATCGAGCGCCGCACCGCGGACCTCCTGCGCGAAGGAAGCGGTGGCCCCCACGTCGTCAACCTAGGGCATGGCATCCTGCCGATGATCCCGGTCGAGAACGCGAGGGCGTTCGTGGAGGCAGTGAAGCGAGGTCAGTGAGGCTTCGGCGCCGCCGGCTTCTTCTTCGGCGCCGCGGGCTTCTTCGTCCCCTCCAGGCTGTTGTACAGCGTGCCGATCCAGGCCTTGGTGTCGATGAAGGAGCTCCAGCTCTTCCACTCGTCGGGCAGCCCGGCGGCCTGGAGTTGCTCCAGCGTCTTGCCCGCCGCCTTACCCTTGCGCACGACGCCCAAAGTCTCCACGAGCATGCGGTGGAACTTCTTCAGTCCTGCGACGTCGGAGAGCGGACCGTGGCCTGGAATGATCTTGACGTCGGCCGGGACCTCGGCCAGCACCTTGGCCACGGCGTCCGTCATCCCCTGCACACTGCCGCCATTGCCCGTGTCGATGAACGGAAAGAGGCCGTTGAAGAAGTCGTCGCCCATGTGGACGACGTTGGACTTGGTGAAGAAGATGATGCTGTCGCCATCCGTATGGCCGTGAGGGAAGTGCCGCGCCTTGATCTCTTCGCCGTTGAAGTGCACGGAGGCCGCGTCCGCGTAGGTGATCACCGGCAGGCCCGGCCCCGTCATCGGCTCGACCTTGTTGCCGAAGATGACCGCCCCGCTGACCAGCCGCTTGCGCACGTTCTCCTGGGCGATGATGGTGGAATCGGTGCCGAAGACCGGGTTGCCCCCCGTGTGGTCGCCGTGGAAGTGGGTGTTGAGCACGAACCGGAGCTTGCCCGGGTTGATCCCCTTGAGGGCCTCGCGGATCTTGTCGGCCAGCGGCGCGTACTGGTCGTCCACGATCAGCACCCCGTCGGGGCCGGCCGAGACTCCGATGTTTCCCCCGGAACCTTGCAGCATGTAGATGTTGCCGGAGACGGGGATAACCTTGATCTCAACCTTCGAGAAGTCCTGCTGCTGGGCCCTCGCGGGCAGCGCGTACATCGCAATCATGGCGGCCAGAGCCAGGAGCCTGGCACTCTGCGCTCTCGTCATCGCATCCTCCTGAAGAAGAAAATGTGCTACGGGGCGGACTCTAGCACGTCCCTTGCGTAGCGGGTGACGGACCCGTTTCCAGGGTCGGCGTACCCAGGGGGCGCGATCATCGGGCCGCGCACGAAGCCGCATCAGCGGCGAGCATTGGCGAGGCTGCTGCGCGGGTCCAACGTCTGCTAGGATTTCCTGTTGGATCGGCACGTGGCATTCGGAAGGACGGCGGTCGATCCAAAAGGAGCGAGACGATGGCGCGATACACCCGGCGTGCTCAGGTTCTCTTGACAGAGGTTCAATACCGGAGCCTCCAGACTTTGGCCGCAGCCGAGGAGAAGCCCCTGGGTGCCCTGCTGCGCGAGGCGGCCGAGGTGCTGTGCTTCCGGGAGGAGAGGCGCGGGCAAAAAGCCCGAGCGGCGCGCCAGCTCCTCGCGCTGCCCGGTACCGACGTCCCCGAGGACTACCAGGAGTGGGAACGCCGGTACCTCGACCAGCGGGTCGAGACTCATGGCTGAGGGACACAGGGGGAAACCTCTCTTCCTCGACGCCAACATCCTGATGTACGCCGTGGGGAAGGACCACCCTAACCGAGAATCGTGCCGCGAGGTTCTTCGCCGGATCGAGGCCGACGACCTGACCGTCGTGACCAGTGTGGAGGTGCTCCAGGAGCTTCTTCACCGCTACCGGTCTCTCGGGCAGCCTGATCTTGCAACCACGATCTACAGGGCTGCCAAAGACCTCTGTGAGGAGATCCTGGCAGTGACCGAGGAAGACCTCGACCACGCGCACGAGATCCTGCAAGCCCACGCGTCGATCAGCGTCCGGGACGCGGTTCACGCTGCGACCGCTCTACGCTGCGGCATCAAAAGTATCCTGAGCACCGACCATCACTTCGACGATCTTCCCGAGATCACCCGGTTGAACCCGGTCGAGCTCGTGGGTTGAAGTTCGGCCTTCGCGTTCCTACCCTGCGGCACGTTGCTCCGGTTCGGACTGGCAGCTCCTCACCCCGGTCCTAACGATCGAGCAGACCGTGCAGGCGTTCGTCTACACGCCCCCTTGGGCCGTCCTGCCACCGACGCCTGCGCGATTCCAGTGTCCCAAGTCCTCTGGCCCTGTCGGGTAAGCTAAAAGGCCGTCGCTCTCGCCCTCCGCCAACTCGAGAGCGCTCTCGCCGCCGCCAGGAGCGAGACTCGACCGCAGCCACTTCGCCCGCAGCCTACGGTGAAGCGGCGCGGGCCCGGACAATCGCGAACCGAGCTATTGACGAGAATCGGGGACCAATGTACGATTTCTAAAGTAATCCAAGCACATAGAGGACTGGCGATACGCCTTGTCCTCGCAAAGAATGGCTGACGAGCCTTTTGGGCTAATCGAGGTTCTCACACTATGACATCGCGTTCGCGGAGTGCAGCGGAAGTCGGCAAACACAACCAAGTAAGGGAGAGTGCAGAGCGGAGGCAAAGTCTCCAAAGGCAGCATTCAGGGCCGACCCACGGAGGAATTCAGGTCGCTCCCGGTGAGGCTGTGCCCGAACAGGATAGCCTTCGGCTCAACGGCTCGATCCGAGTCATCCTGACCTGGAACCTGTGCGAGCGGGCCTTTCTCGTCTCCGACGGCTCGCGCACCCGATATCCGCTCCTCCGCGGCAGCGGAGAATTCGCCAAGTTTGTTCGGGATCTCGGCAAGCGATTCACAAATAGCGGCTACTTCATACTCGATTCCGATAACGAGGTCGAGCTCTCGCATTCATATGCTGCCGGCCTGATCAGCCAATACGCCGCCGAGTACGAGCTCAACGCGACCTTTCGAGTCAAAGAGGACAAGAAGGCCAAAGATTTCCTACCCGAGCGTTTGGAGTCGGTCACCGATTTTGTAGCCGCTTGGGAGGCTTGGCCGATCAAACGATTCCGAATCTCGCGCTATGGATTCCTGCAAGTGATTCTCGAGACCAAGGAGAAATCCGGACCGGAGAGATTCGTCTCCCGCACCAGATTCCTCGAGCCGATCAAACTTCTCCATAAGCCCATGAAGCTCGCCAAACAGGAAACAGGCCACGACTGGCGTACTAAATTCCTCAAGGCGATCAAATTTCTCCTTAAGCCCATGCAGCTCGCCAAACAGGAAATAGGCCACGACTGGACTGGCCGACCCGAGCTAACGGTGAACGCTCAATGGGAAATCTTGGGGAGCCTTCTATCGCGGATCATCGAGGTGATCGAAAGTCAAAGTCAAAGGGCCAGAAAGGATTTGGTTCGCTTCGACCCGGCTTATCGTTTCAGTTGGAGAGAGAAAGAGCCTTATGCCGCAGGGACTTCTCTCCCGTTAAGAACGGAATATACCATTCTCTGGATTCGCAAAGTCACGCTCGCCGAGAAGTTAATAGAACCAGAAAAGCTCACAAAAAAACACCGCCAGTTGATCGCGAGCTTGCTCGAGGAGGTTCCCTGGGTTGAAGAAGTGTCCTGGAAAATCTCGCCGCAGCGGCCGAAGACGATTCGGGGCTTGCTTCGCCAAGACGAAGCGACCTGGAACGGAGAGATGTGCCTGTTGTCGTTCGGAACTGCGGTCCTGACCACTCTTCATCCTCTCTACATGGGTCTGCCTCGCGGGAGCAACTACCAAAACTATTGGAAGGCCGTCCGCCGCGTCATCGAGTACTTCGCAGAGCTGAGGCTGCTCGCATGGCTCGTCGAGCGGCAATCCGCCGATCTGTTCGAATACATGCTGCGCGACCTCGCGACAAAGGGCCGGCTTCGCTCCTATGAAGAGCGCGTCCGTTCGAGGGCCGCACTGTCCGGCTTGGCGAATCGGCTGCGGGTGGCCGCCTCGGCCGATACGATCGCCCAGAACGGCGCGATTCTGACCAAGGTCGAACGCTTACGCGCTATCTTTGAGATCGGTCGATCCTTGGAGCACGCGGATCGCAACCTCTCGGCGACACAGGATCTCATCACCAGCACGGAAAGCCAGCAGAACGAGAAGGGAATCCTGCTCCTGACTGCCGGCCTCGCGGGCTTCACGGCGATCTTGATGGGCCTGGCCCTTCCAACTTACTTCGAGCATTCGCACAAACTGAGCGAAAAGGTCGGAAAGGTCGGGCTTCTGAGTTTTCTCAGGCGGATCATCCCGATCGAAAAACTGGTCTTCACCTGGGCCAATTTCTCAGTCTTCTTGACCGTCCTAGCCCTCCTGACGGCGTTGGTTTACGTGGCCAAGTTCTTCCGGGTCAAGGAGCTCGCCAAGAAGATCTGGCTTTTTCTCTCGACTGGATAGAACGCTCACGTATGACTCGCATTGGCGCCGGTTCGCGGATCAGCGATTGCGGCGACCGGCGTGCCGTCGGACGTGACCGATTTCAAATCGGTCGTGACCGATGTGCCGGACGTGAAGCCTGGCGGAGGCGTGCTGAGCCAGGATTTTACGCCTGTCAGGCGCGTTGTGCCCGCAGCTTCAGGAGCGACAGGAGCTCGGCCAGGTCGACGAGCCCCTCAGCTTCCCGCCGCTCATCAAGGGTCAGCTCCTCACCTCGGTCCTGGCGATCGAGCAAACCGTGCAGGCGTTCGTCTACACCCCGTGGAAGCTGGAAACGTTCCAGATCCTCGGGGAGCTCAAGCTTGAAGAGAACTTGTTGAGACATGCAGGTCCGGGCGTCATGCCGCGTTCACGGTCACGGTGTAGCGGAGTCCGACGCGGCGCAGGGCATCCTGAAGCGCGAGGCGCACAAACTGCGATTCCGCATAGCCCAGGCGTGCCGCCCAGCTCGCCGCACGCTCGGGGCTGACGACCTTCCGACCGTTCTCGATGTGCGACAGATGCTGCTTAGAGATTCCGAGCATTTCGGCAAGCTCAGCCTGCGTCAGGGCCTCTCCCTCCCGGATGGACCGGAGGAGCTTGGCGAGCGTGAGCGGGCCGCCACTCAGGTTCTCGAGGAAGGCCATTGCGTCCGAGCGGCCGCGCTGACGACGCAGGTGCTCTTTTTCAGTAGACATGGGGTGTCACCTCTTCAACCGACACAAGTTGGGCTCCGCCGCCGGCGCGAATCTCATAAATCGCGCGCCACTGCCGGCTGAGTCGTATGGACCGTTGACCACGTCGCGGTCCCTTCAAGGGCTCATCGTGGAAGCCCGGCACGCGTCGCGTCGCCTCCAGCCCGTCCTCCTCTACGGCCTCGATCCACGCCATGAGTTTGCTCACAATGTGATCGGGAACACGCCGAAGCTGCCGACGGGATCGCTCCGCGAGGACGACACGAGTGATCACGATCGAAGAGTATACCCACGAGGGCTACTCGTCAACTAACATCCGACGACTACTCCGGCCGATCAGCAAGGCACTTGGGCGCGTCGCGGCTCGGCGGAACGGTCCCTCTCAGCTCACGACACCCCCGCCCCAAAGGCGCGCCAGGAACTCCCGCCAGGGAAGGACCTCGATACCCTCGACGACCCGGGGTACGCGCTCGTTGCAGACGAGGATGGCGTGACGCGGATGGTTGTCCTCGATGAAGGCGCGGAGGGACCGGAAGTCCGAGGGGTCGACGCGAGAGGTTCCCTTCACTTCCACGGCGACCTCGCCGTCCCCGAGCACGAAGTCGACCTCGAAGCCGCTCTTCGTTCGCCAGAAGTGGATCCCGTAGCCGAGATCCCGGTAGGAGCGGTGCGCCTGGATCTCCATGAGGATGAAGTGCTCCAGCGCCCGGCCGAACTGCTCGCCTCTCTCCTCGACGATCCGCCGGCGCGTCAAGGCGCCCGCCACCCCAACGTCGAACAGGTAGAACTTCGCAGCTTTGCCGATGACCTGCCGCTCCTGGCGCCTCTTCCAGGGCTCGACGAAGGTGCCGAGAAGCGTGTCGACGAGGATCTGGTAGTACTCCTTCACGGTCTTCGCATCGACGCCGCAGTCTCTCGCGATGTTGGCGTAGTTCGTGAGGTCGCCGTGGGAGTAGCCCATGGCCTCGAAGAAGCGCGAGAAGGCGGCCACGTTGCGGGTGAGCCCTTCGTCGAAGACCTCCTCCTTCAGGTAGTCCACGACGTAGGCCTCGAGCGAACGCCGGTATTCCGGGTCCAGGTAGTGTGAAGGGACGAGGCCCCGGTTGAGCGCCTGCGGGAGATCGAGATCCCCGATCTCGATGGAGACGAGCGGGTGCATTTCGTACCGCCAGGCGCGCCCGCCGAGAAGGTTGACGCCACCCCGCTTGAGCTTGCGAGCGCTCGATCCGCACAGGATGAAGCTCAAGCCCTGGTTCTCAATGAGCCAGTGAACCTCGTCCAGCAGTTGGGGGACCTTCTGGACCTCGTCCAGGATCACCGGGGAGCGCAGTGTCTCGGGGGGAGTCGCCAGGAGGCGCTCGCGGAGCAGGGCCGGGCGCTTGGTGAGCTCCAGCAGGAGGTCCGTCTGGAGCAGGTCGAACCTCACGCTCTCGGAAAACGCCGACCGGAGGTAGGTGCTCTTCCCGACCTTGCGGGGTCCCCAGAGGAACGCCGACTGGTGGGCCGGCAAGGCCATCTGCAGCGCTCGTTCGATTTGGACCATTCGGGAGTGCGCTCCGTTTTAGTTCAACCAAACGGGAGCTTACTCCGCAAATGCCTGGACGCCTAGCCGCCGCCGGCGATGCGCAGCAGTTGGCCGGCGAGCCCTCCCAGCAGGTGCTCCACCTCGGGGAACTGGGTGGCGACGAGGCCGAGGATGGGAAGGCCCACGAAGGTGAAGGTCTTGGTGAAGAAGGTACGGTCGAAGGTGACCTTGCCGGGCGTGGTGTTGCCGATGCGGCTCAGGGTGGAGTTGCGGTCCATCTGCACGAAGACCAGCAGCGTCAGGCCCACGGCCGCGGCCAGCGCGATGCCGATCGCCAGGGAGACGAAGTGCCGGGGCTGGAAGGCGTACGCGGTGACCCCCACCAGGGCCAGCACGCCGCTCGCCAGGGCGCCGATCAGGCAACTGCGCATGTGGGCGAAGACGTAGCGCAGCCAGGCCGCCACCCGCAGGGCCACGAGCTGCCGCACCTCCGGGTCGCCGGCGTGGCCGTCGAGGCCTCGGCAGACGGCGGCGAAGATCTCCTCCAGCCGGTTGCGGGCCGCGATCTCGCGCGGCGAGCCGGCGTCCGTCTCGTGCCGGAAGACCTCCTTCAGCAGGTCGTCCAGCGGCGGCGTGCCCTCCGGCAGCTTGACCTTGCCCGCCGCGGCCAGGGACTTGAGCCGGCGCGCCGACAGGGTGAGCGTCTTGAACGCCGGGATCTGCCAGCCGAACGACTGGATGGGCCGCCAGTCGAGGTCCCTGGCCACGGCCTCGAAGGCCTCCGCCACCCGCGGCGAGGCGTTGTCGAGCCGTTGCAGGACGCGCAAGGTCCACACCCACAGCCGGAAAAAACGGAAGTAGGAGAGCGCGGAGAGCGCCAGGGCCAGCACCAGGAAAAGGAGGAACAGCCGGCCGTACCCCTTGGTCTCCGCCACCGGCTGCACGGTGGACCACAGCAGGGAGAGGGGCGGCAGAAAGGCTACCGCCGGCAGCAGCCAGAGCCGGCGGTCACGGGGGAAGGTGTGCGTCAGCAGGTCGTGGATCACCGCCAGCGCCGGCCCCGAGCCGAAGACCGCCGGATCGCCCAGGGTCTCCACCGGGCAGTCGGTGGCCTGCCGCGCCATGAGACGCCGCCGCTTGAGCTCCCAGAGGAGCCAGAGGTAGACGGCGAAGCCGAGGACGGCGAGCGAGACCAGCGGCGACAGCCCCGAGGAGAAGGCCCGCGCCCGCAGGTGGAAGAGCTCCGACTGGCCGCCCGGCATGCAGAGCCAGCGTAAGACGGCGGCGATCGCCGCCAGCGCCACGGCGCCGCCGAGGACCCAGGCGGCCGCGAGCTTCCGCGTCATCCTGACGTGAGCCGCCCGCGCTGCGACGCCCACCAGCAGGGCATAGACCCCGGTGAGAGCCCCGAGGTAGGCGATCTGCACCCACTGCCAGCTCACGATCCGGCCTTCGAGGGAGAAGCGGCGCGCCCACCACGGCACGCTCCCCACCGCCAGC
>JBAPYB010000631.1:0-1832 GCA_049284515.1 Thermoanaerobaculia bacterium | reverse complement strand
GTCCAGCCGTGCCACCTGGCGCTCGACGCGCTGGAGCTCCATCTGCAGCCCCTGCACCTGATAGGTCTGGCGCGACACCTCCTGCTCGCTCTCGGCGAATCGCCGGCGGGCCTGGCCGTAGCGCTCGAGGACCTCCTGATCGCCCATCATCTCCAGCACGCGGCGGAACAGGTCCCGAGGCTTGAGCTCGAACAGGGCGTTCGTCCGCCCCTGCTCGATGGCGAGCACGCTCATCAGGCTGCGCGTCACCCCGGCTCCTTCGAGCACCCGGCCGTAGCGCTCGGGGCCGTAGAAATCGCGGGATTCGAGGAGCAGCCGGCGGATCTCCTCGAGCGGCGGGCGCCCCGGCAGGACGGCGAAGCGTTTCTCCGGCGCCCCGCCGCCGGCCGGCACCAGGGCGCAGGCGAGCGTCGCCTCCGGCGTCGTGATCCGCTCGCGGCGGAAAGGCGGGCCGGCACCGATACCGGGAGCATTGGAGACCACGGCTCGGATCAGCGCCGGCGCGTCCGGCCGGCGCAAATAGTTCTGGAGGCGCCGGCGCGAGGAGAGGCGGGGCGCGTTGAGGAGCTGGCGGATGGCGTCGAGCAACGTCGTCTTGCCCGAGCCGTTGGGGCCGGTCACCAGCACCACGTCGCGGTGGAGAGGGACGTGGATCTGCGGCCAGAGGTCCCAGCCATGGAGATAGAGGTCGAGGAAGCGGAACATCAGCCCTCGCCCTCCGCCTCGTCCGGCTCCTCGTCCTCCGGGACCAGTAGGTGATAGCGCGCTGCGCCGCGCTCGCCCGTGCGGTGGACGCGTCCCGCCGCCATCAGCTCTTTCAGGACCGGCCGCAGGCGCTCCGGCCGCTCGCCGGTCTCCCGCACCAACTCGCCCATGGCCGCGGGGGCGCCGAGGCGCTCCAGGATTTCGAGAACGCGGGCCGCGAGCCCGTCCACGAGCTCCGTCTCGCCCTCTTCGCCGGCGGCCGTCCGCTCCCGCTCGGCGAGGAGCCTGGCCAACACCTCGCGGCGGATGAAGCCCACCATGCGCTCGCCGTCGATGCCCAGCTCCAGCAGCGGTCCAGCCTCGATCACCTCGCCGTGGCCGGCGAGGAAGTGGAGGCGCCGGAGCTGGGTGATCAGGCTCTGGATGCGGCTGCGGCCGCCCAGGACGGAGCGAAACTCCCGAACCAGCGCCTCCAGGCGCACGCTCGGGCGGAAGCTCCGTGCCGCGGCGGCCCGCTCGCCGGCGAAGAGCGCCTCCTGGCCCGGCAGCTCGCGCGTGTCGGCCGCGGTCCGCTTCTGGAGGACGAGACGCGCCCAGAGGATGACCAGCAGGGCGCAGGCATCGGAGCGCAGCCCAAGGTTGGAGGCGGCGTCGAAGGCGGAGTCGGCGGTCACCTCCGCGCCGAGGCGGATGCCGACGTGGTCGGAGTAGGCGCTGGTCGCCAGCACGAGGCCCACGGCCTCGAGCCGGCGCTCGACCTCGCGCCGCACCTCCGGAAAGTCGAGGTCCGGCAGCTCGGCACGCGGCACGGCCCCGGCGCGGAGCAGGCGGGCGCAGACGAGGGTGGCGGGATCCATGGCTGCCATGGCTGCGGATCAGGCCTCTTCGCGCGGACGGACGGACCCGGGAGTGAGCCGTGCCAGGGGTGAGCCCGCGATCTCCTCCGGCCAGCCGTCCCCCTCCGGCTCGACGGAGAGCGGCAGGGAGCCGAGCCGGCCGGCGATCCCCTCGCCCGACCAGCGCTGCCCGGCGAGCGCCAGCAGACTGAGACGCAGGAAGGACTCTCCGGCGTCGCCGCCGGGCACCACCCGGGAGAGGGCGACGGGCGCGCGGCCGCGGACGATGGC
>JBAPYB010000630.1:0-3582 GCA_049284515.1 Thermoanaerobaculia bacterium | reverse complement strand
GGTTCCGCCGCGCCGGGACCGGCCGCCGCCGGCTCGGCGCTCTGCGCCAACAGCAGGTCGCAGAGCCCCCAGCTCTGGAAGCGGGCTTCCTGGCGGATCCGCTCCAAAGCCGTCTCCGGCGGCAGCGCCAGCAGCTCGGCGCAGGCAGACGGGGCTGCCGCGCGCTCCCGGTCGAGAGCCGAACGGACCCGTTCGAGCACCGCGAGCAGGGGGCTTTTGGCCTCGCTGTCCTTGCCTGGCGGGAGAGCGGTTTCCGGTTCGGCGATGCCGAGCCCGCGACCGCTGCGATCATTTTCAACCATCGGCTACTTCGAATTGAGGTCCTCTGTCTCACGAGTGCGGATAGGGTGCGGAACCGGGACGGTGGGACCTAGGCCGTGACCTCCTGCGGCTGGAGCTGGTCGGCGGTGGCCTTGTGCAGGACGTCGCCGCCGTGCGTCAGCAGAGCGCCGGCGACGATCTCGTCGTCGAGTCTCGGCGCGACTTTCCCTTCCTTGTCGATCACGAGCTGAAGCAGGGCGTAGACGTTGCGGGCATAGAGCAGGCTGGCGTCGTGGGGCATGGCGGCCGGCAGGTTGGAGGGGGCGAGGATGACGACGCCGTTCTCCACCACCTCGGAGTCCGCCTTGGAGAGCTCGCAGTTGCCTCCCTGCTCCACGGCGAGGTCGACGATCACCGCGCCCGGGCGCATGGCGCGGACCATCTCGGCCGTGACCAGCCGCGGCGCCGGCCGGCCCGGCACCAGGGCGGTGGTGATGACGGCGTCGGCCGCCGCCAGGTGACGCTGCACGATCTCCCGCTGCCGGCGCAGGAAGTCCTCGCCCATCTCGCGGGCGTACCCCCCCTGCCCCTCGCCGCTCTCGGCCTGCGGCAGCTCGATGAACTTGCCGCCCAGCGATTCGACCTGCTCCTTGACCGCCGCCCGGATGTCCGAGACCTCGACCACGGCCCCCAGGCGCTTGGCGGTGGCGATGGCTTGCAGGCCGGCGACGCCGGCGCCCATCACCACCACCCGGGCCGGCTTGATGGTGCCCGCCGCCGTCATCAGGAGGGGCAGGTATTTGGGCAGCCGCCAGGCGGCGAGGAGCACGGCCTTGTAGCCGCCGATGGAGGCCTGCGACGACAGGGCGTCCATGGGCTGGGCGCGGGTCACCCGCGGCACCAGCTCCAGCGCCAGGGAGGTGACGCGGCCGGCGGCCAGCGTGCGCACCATGTCGAGGTTGCGGTAGGGCGCCAGGAGGCCGATGAGCACGGCGCCGGGCTTCAGCCTCGCGGCTTCGTCGAGGCCGTCGAAGCGGCCGGGCGGCGTCACTTTGAGCACCACGCCGGCGCTCTCCCACGCCGCCGCGGGATCGTTCACCAGGTGGGCTCCGGCAGCCTCGTAGTCGCCGTCGGAGAACAGGGACGCCGCGCCGGCTCCCGCCTCCACGGCCACTTCGAGCCCCTGCTTGACCATCCGCTTCACGGTTTCGGGAGTGGCGGCGACGCGGGTTTCTCCGTTCCGCCGCTCGCGTGGGATGAAGACCTTCGCCATTGAGCAAGACTCCAATTCTGTTTTTCCGGCTGCTGATCCTACTACTTCTTTTCGCTGTCCTCGATCTCGAGCTCCCGGGCCGCCGGGGAGTGCTCGAAATCGCCCACGATCTCCAGGGGGTCGGGCAGGGGGACCTCCTCCGGCGGCGCGGGCACCAGCAGCGACACGGCGACCGCCAGCGCCAGGATGCCCAGCACGATGGCGAGCGACAGCTCGATGGGGACGTCGATCCAGTCGTGGACCAGCATCTTGGCGCCCACGAAGATCAGCACCAGCCCCAGGCCGTAGCTGAGGAAACGGAACTTGTGCATCAGCCCGGCGAGCAGGAAGTAGAGGGCGCGCAGGCCGAGGATGGCAAAGATGTTGGAGGTGAAGACGATGAAGCCGTTGGTGGTGACGCCGAAGACGGCAGGAATCGAGTCCACGGCGAAGACCACGTCCGTCGCCTCCACGACCACCAGCACCAGCATCAGGGGCGTCGCCTTGAGACGGCCATCCTCCCGGATGAAGAAATGCCGGCCCTGGTAGTGGTTGGTGAGCGGCACGAAGCGCTGGAACAGCTTGAGCACCGGGTTGCGCTCCGGATGGACCTCCGTCTCCTTCTCGAGCAGGATCTTGATGCCGGTGTAGACCAGGAAACCGCCGAAGATCAGGATCAGCCAGGCGAAGCGGGAGAGCAGCGCCGTGCCCAGGCCGATGAAGAGGCCGCGGGAGACCAGGGCGCCCAGGATGCCCCAGAAGAGCACCCGGTGCTGTTGCTCCGCCGGCACGGCGAAGTAATTGAAGATGACGACGAAGACGAAGATGTTGTCGAAGCTGAGCGAGCGCTCGATGACGTAGCCGGTGAGGAACTCGAGGCCGATCCGCGAGCCGAAACGATAGTAGACCCAGCCGTTGAACAGCAGGGCGACGAGCGTCCAGACGACGCTCCAGAACAGCGCCTCGCGCAGGCCCACGCGGTGCTCGCGGCGGTTGAACACGCCGAGATCCAGGGCGAGCATGCCGAAGATCAGGGCGAAGAAAACTCCCCACTGCAAGGGGGTGCCGAGGTCGGCGGGCATGGGGAGGTAGGGAGATCGCGGGGCGTCCGGCAATCGTCCCGGCAATATTGCCGGCGCCCCGCCTCGCGGCTCGTCAGCCCTTCTTGAGGTGTCCGTTGACCAGCTTGGTCAGCTCGAACATGGTGACCGAGTCCTTGCCGTCGAGGACCGCCTTGAGCTTGGCGTCGGCCTTGATGGTCCGCTTGTCGTTGGGATCCTGAAGCTTGTGCTCCCGGATGTAGTCCCAGACCCGCTTGGTGACCTCGGTGCGCGGCAACGGGGCGTTGCCGACAATGGCCGCCAGCGCTGCGTCCGGCTGCAAGGGAGCCATGAAGCCGCTGTTGGCCTTGGGTTTCGCACTCGCTTTCTTCTCCGCCATGGATTGCTCCTCCGATAATCTAAGGATTAGGGGTATACGACTTGGACCCATAGGTGCCGCATGCAAATCTCCGGCCTGCGCCCGGTCGTCACGCGTTCGACTCCCGTCTCCCCTATGGTATCCGGTTTCCGCCGATTTCCACCGGTTCTCGCGCGGCGGGAAGCCTACAGAGACTTCCCGGCGGAATGGAAGCCCCCGGTCTTCATGGTAGCTTTCGCAGCCATGCCGGGCCAGTTCATCACCTTCGAGGGGCTCGACGGCAGCGGCAAGTCGACCCACCTGCGCCATGCCGCCGCCTGGCTCGCCGAGCGGGGCGTGCCGCACCTCGTCACCCACGAGCCGGGGGGCACGCCGCTGGGCGACGAGGTGCGCGCCGTGTTCCTCGATGCGCGCTGGGGCGCCCTGGACGGGCTGGTGGAGTTGCTGCTGGTCTTCGCCAGCCGGCGCCAGCACCTGCTGGAGGTGATCGAGCCGGCGCTCCGGGACGGCAAGCACGTGCTCTGCGATCGTTTCACGGACTCCACCCGGGCCTACCAGGGGCATGGGCGGGGGGTGCCCCTCGCCGTCATCGAGCAGGTGGACCTTCTCGCCACCGGTGGCCGGGTGCCGGACCGCACGCTCCTCTTCGA
>JBAPYB010000629.1:0-13401 GCA_049284515.1 Thermoanaerobaculia bacterium | reverse complement strand
GGAACGCGGCGCGCCAGGCCGCTTCCGGAGCCGCCTGGGAGGGAGCTGGCACCGGGGGCGCCGCGGCGCGGACGGCGGGCCGGGAGAGGAGAGGATTGAAACCGGCCGTCAGGGGCAACGCCATGGCGACGCCCAGGACGGCCAGCCAGAGGAGGTGGCTCAGGCGGGCCGGCGAGCGGCGGAGGAGACGCTCCCCCAGAAGACCCGCGGCCGCCGCGAGCGGCACCTGCCAGAGGGCATTGAGGACGAAGGCGAGCACCCGCCATTCAATCGTCATCGCGATCCTCCTCGCTCTTCTCGCTTTTCTCGATCAGCGCCGAGAGCTCGGCCAGCTTCTCCGGGGTGAGTTGGTGGGTCTCGACCAGGCTCAGGACGAGGCTTTCAGCCGAGCCCTCGAACATCCGGCTCACCAGGTCCCCCAGCGCCTGGCGGGCGGCCTGGGTACGGCTCACCAGCGGCTCGTAGAGGTAGGCGCGGCCGGCGAGCTCGCGGCAGACCTTGCCTTTGCGGTGGAGCACGTTGAGCATGGTCTGCACGGTGTTGTAGGCGAGCTTGCGCCCGGGGGCCAGCCGCTCCTGCACCGTCTGCGTGGCGGCGGGCCCGGTCTCCCACAGCACCTTCATGATCTCCAGCTCCAGCGGAGTCAACGGGTCTGAGGTCTTGCGGGGCATCGGAATCTCCTAACGAATTAGGATGATACCGGGCGCGGGCGGGGATGTCAACTAAGAGTTTAGGAGATGGGGAGTGATCCCCTTCCCGGCGCCTATCGGGAAGGGGTGTGGGCACTCATCCTATGTGTACCACGCCCACTTCCAGATCTCCTGAAGGGTGGGCTTCTTGCCGTACATGAGGATGCCCACGCGGTAGATGCGGGAGCAGATCCAGATGAGGCCGATGACGAACGCCAAGGTCAGGGCGTAGGCCAGGGCGAGCTGCCAGGCCGGCGGCATTTCGAGCGCGATGCGCAACGGCATGATCAACGGCGTGAAGAGGGGGAAGAGCGACATCCCCACCGCCATCGTCGAGCTCGGGTCGTTGATGATGGGGTTGAGCACCATCACCGGGGCCACGATGAACACCACCGCGATGCTCGCCACCTGCTGCGCTTCCTGCAGGTTGTTGAACGAGGCGCCGATCGCCGCGTAGAACGTGGCGTAGGCGAAGAAGCCCAGGATGAAGAGAAACGCGAGGTTGAGCATCATGCCGATCGTCAGCGACGGCAGGGTCACGCCCGGCGGCAGGAAAGCCAAGCTCGCCACGATGCCCGGCGCCGTCAGCACCAGCACGGTGCCGAGCCAGATGGCGAGTTGGGTCATGCCCACCAGGCAGATGCCCAGGAGCTTGCCCATCATCAGCTCGAAGGGCGTGATGGCCGAGATGAGCACCTCGATCACTCGGGTCCCCTTCTCCTCCAGCACTCCGTTCATCACCTGCTGGCCCCACATCAGAATGCTCATATAGAGAAGGAAGAAGAGGATCACCGCGAAGATCAATCCAGCGACGCCGCCGCCGCTCGTCCCCGTCCCTGGCACCTGCATGGGATTGATCTCCACCCGCTTGGTGAGCTCCTCCATGCGGGACGGATCGATTCCCGCCTCCCGCAGGCGGGTGCGCCGCACGACCTCCGTCAGGTCGCCACGCAGAGTCTCCTGGGTGAGAAAGTTCGTCGTGTTGCGGGCGTGATACTCCGCCGCCTCGTTCGCCAGCACATTGGGGCCGAGCCACATCCAGGCGTCGAGCTTCCCCTTGCGCACCCGGTCATCCAACTCGCGCCGCTGCACCTGCGGGTCCGCCGCCGGCACCTGCGTCTCGACGGTGAAGTCCGCCAGGCGCGACTCCCTGTCGCCGGGGAGCTTGCGCGCCGGAGCGGCGGCCTTCTCCTTGGGTTTTGCCGCCGCCGATTTCGCCGTTTGGGCCAATTGCGCCTTCAGGGCTTCGGCAACGCCCTTTCCTGTCGCGTCCACGACGACGATGGACTGATTGGTATGGCTCTTGGAGATCAGCAGGGCCGGCAGGGTCGTCACCGTCGCGGCGAACAGCGGCACCGCCAGGGTGGCGATCCAGAACCCCTTGTTCCTGACCCGCTGGAGATACTCCCGTTTGAGGATCACGAAGATGTTGTCAAGCCGCATCGCGCACCGCCTTGATGAAGATTTGCTCGAGCTCCGGCTCCTCGGAGCGGAACTCGCGGACTTTCAGGAATCCGATCATCTGCCGCAGCGTCTCGGCGCCGTCGGCGTCCGGCCGGAGCATCAGCTTGATCTCGCCGTCCTGGATCGTGGCGTGCTCGACCTCAGGCATCGCCTTCAGGCGGTCCAGGTCGCCCTCGGCCACCACCCGGAAGGAGTTGCCTCCCAGCCGCCGCTTGATCTCCTTGAGCTCGCCGTCCAGCACCGCCCGGCCATGGGAGATGAGGCAGATGTGGTCGCACATCCGCTCGGCGAGCTCCATGCCGTGAGTCGAGAGCACCACGCTCTTGCCCTGGGCGCGGTAGTCCTGGAGGAGCTCGCGGAACAGCTCCTGGTTGAGGGGGTCGAGCCCGGAGAACGGCTCGTCGAGGATCAACAGGTCGGGCTTGTGGAGCACGGTGCCGATGAGCTGCACCTTCTGCTGCATGCCCTTCGACAGCTCCTCGATCTTCGATCCCGCCCACTGCGTCAGCTCCACCCGCCCGAGCCAGCGCTCGATCTCGGGCACCAGCGCGGCCCGCTTCAGGCCCCGGATCTCGCCGAGGAACACGAGCTGGTCCATCACCGTCATCTTCCGGTACAGGCCCCGCTCCTCCGGCAGGTAGCCGATGCGGCGCAGGTCGGCCGAAGTGCGCGGACGGCCGAACACGAGGATCTCCCCCGTGTCCGGCGCCGTGATGTTCATGATCATGCGGATGATGGACGTCTTGCCGGCGCCGTTCGGTCCGAGGAGGCCGAAGATGCTGCCGGGCGGCACCGCCATCGAGACGCCGTCCACCGCTACGAAATCGCCGTAGCTTTTACGAACGTCCCGAGCTTCGAGAATAGGGTTCATGGGTTTTCCTTTGGTTGGTTCACTTCTGATACGCAACGGGTCCCGGGAGGTTCTTGGAGCTGCGACGCCGCAGGAAGGCTTTCGGGCTCGGCCTTGTTCTCAACCTCCGGATACCTCCGGGCTCTGCGCTCGGCGCAACCCCCGGCCGTAATGTTCGTAGAAATGTTCGGGGAGTAGTCTCCTTGGGTACGTGGGCCTGGACATCCAGATCAGTACGGACGAAAGACTGAAAGACGATATGGACCTCGAGGCCTCACCGTCAATTGTCTCCCAACAGACGAAACTGTCGTAGAATCGACCATCAAGGTTCAGGCCGTGTCGTAAGGCTCGGAAAGGAGGCTGTGGTGGAGACACATCCGACACCCCAAGAGCTCCGGGAGTTCGCCGAAGGCGGGTTGCCCAAGGAGCAAACGCGGAACGTCGTCGCCCATTTCCTTTATGGCTGTGACGCCTGCCGCGCCGAGGCGGCGACCCTCCTGAACCTGGTCCGCATCCGGCGCGGCCCGCGGGTCGAGAGCCCGGAGCAGCTCCAGGTTTACGATCAGGCCTTCGATCGGGCCTTCGATCTCCTCCAGGCTTCCCGCCTGGCGGAGCCCGCCGGCAGCGAGCCGGCCGCTCCGTCCTGGCTCCACGCTCTCGCCGGCGTTGCCCCCGGCTTGGAGGGCCCCGAGCTGGTGGAGGCGCTGCTTGCGCGGGCCTGGTCGCTGCGGCACGAGAAGCCCGTCGAGATGGTCCGCATCTCCCGCCTGGCCGTGCTCACGGCCGGGAGCCTGAGCCCCGAGACCTGGGGCGATCCCCAGGTGGCCGACCTGCAGTGCGACGCCTGGGCCAATCTCGGCAACGCCTGCCGAATCGTCGGCGACATCACCCAGGCGCAGGAGGCTCTCGACCATGCCGCCGCGCTGTTCGAGGCGGGCAGCGGCGATTCGCTGCTGCGGGCCCGCCTCTACGACTTCCAGGCATCGCTCGAATCCGCCCGCGGGCGCCACGACCGCGCGCTCGTCGCCCTGGACGTGGTGGTGGACATCCAGCGTGACCGCGGCGACCAGCACCTGGAAGGGCGGGCGCTCATCTCCAAGGGTCTCCAGGCGGGCTACGCCGGCCGGCCGCGGCAGGCCTTGCGCCTCACCCGCGAGGGGCTGGCCCTGATCGACGAAGCGCGCGATCCGGACCTCGTCCTCAACGCCTTCCACAACCTGCTCTGGTTCCAGGTGGAGAGCGGGCGCCCCCGCGAGGCCCAGCGCTTCCTGGAAGCCCACCGGGATCGCCTCGACGCCGCGGGTGCCACCCAGCGCCTCGACCTCCTCTGGCTGGAGGGCCGCATCGCGGCCGCCCTCAACCGGATGAGCCTGGCCCAGAGCCTTCTCGACACCGCGTTCCAGTCCTTCCAGGCCGCGGGACTCGCTCACAAGGCCGCCAACGTGACGATCGACCTCGCCGCCCTGGCCCTTCGCCAGGGAGAGCCGCTGAAGGCCCGGGCCTTCATCAGCTCCGCCGAGGACGCCTTCCGCGCTCTCGACGCCCCCAAGAGCACCCTCGTCGCCCTGAGCTTCCTCCACCGCCGCCTCTCGGAGAAACGGGTTCCCGTGCACCTCGTCCTCCGGCTCGCCGAGCTGGTGAGAAGGACGCAGACGCAGGCCGGCGAGACGGAACCGGTCGGGGCGTAGAGGGAGCGGTTTACTCTCCGAACTTCGCCACCACCGGCGCGTGGTCGCTGGTGCCGACTTCCGGCAGGACCTTGCAGGAGGTGGCGGAGGCGGCGAGAGAGTCGCTCGCCAGGATGTAGTCGATTCGCCAGCCGATGTTGCGTTGCCGCAGGTTGCGCCAGGGGGCCCACCAGGTGAAGAGGTTGTCGTTCTCGGGGTCCTGGGCGCGGCCGACGTCCACCAGGCCTTGGGCGAGGATGGCCTCGAAAGCCTCCCGCTCCTCGGGGCGCTGGCCGATGACGAAGGGCTTGCGCTCCTTGGGGTGAACGTCGCGGTCGGTGCGGGTGACGTTCATGTCCCCGGCCAGCACGACCCGGCGGCCCTGGCCGCTGGAATCGCGCAGCTCGCCGGCCCAGCGCGCCAAGTCGCGAAGGAAGTCCATCTTGGCCGGGAAGTCCTTGCCGCCGTTGGGCACGTAGATCGAGGCCACCACCAGGTCGCCCGCTTCGGCGACGACGACGCGCGTCTCGAGGTCGAAGGACGGATGGCTGAACTTCGGCTCCTCGGGGAACGCTTCGCGCCGGAGCTGGAGGCTCACCCCCGAGTAGCCGCCCGCGCCATGCCAGTAGCACCAGTAGCCGTCGAGGTTGCAGACGGCGTCCGGAAGCTGATCCGGCTTGGCCTTGATCTCCTGCAAGCAGACCACGTCCGGCCGGTCGCGGCCCATCCATTCGAGGAACTGCTCCTGCCGGGCGCGGATGCCGTTGACGTTCCAGGTGGCGAGGGTGAGAGCCATGACGGCGGAATGATACCAAACGATCTCAAGAAATGGAGTTTGTTGCGGAGAAACGTGCCGGGAGGGGTTGGTAGCGCATACGGGATTCGAACCCGTGTTACCGGCGTGAGAGGCCGGCGTCCTGGACCCCTAGACGAATGCGCCACAGGCCGATGAGCCTGCCATCGGACGGGCGAAGGGTAGCACAGAGCCTTCGACGGGTTCAACATCCCTGGCGGACAGTCCTAAGCGGAGGAGTGGCGGTGATCGGCCACCAGCTTCTCCACCACGGAAGGGTCCGCCAAGGTGGTGATGTCGCCCAGCTCCTCGTACTCGCCGGCCGCGATCTTGCGCAGGATGCGGCGCATGATCTTGCCCGAGCGGGTCTTGGGCAGGCCGGCGACGATCAGGATGCGGTCCGGGGCCGCGAACGGGCCGATCGCCTGGCGCACCTGCTGCTTGAGGGCGCCGACCAGCTCCTCCTTGTCCGCGTTCACGTAGTCGGCCGTCGGCTGCACGTAGGCGAAGATGCCCGTCCCCTTGATGTCGTGCGGGAAGCCCACCACCGCCGCCTCGGCCACGGCCTCGTGCGCCACCAGGGCGCTCTCCACCTCCGCAGTCCCCAGCCGGTGGCCGGAGACGTTCAGCACGTCGTCCACGCGGCCGGTGATCCAGTAGTAGCCGTCTTTGTCGCGCCGGCAGCCGTCGCCGGTGAAGTAGAGGCCGGGGTACTGCGAGAAGTAGGTCTGGCGGAACCGGCTGTGGTCGCCGTAGATGGTGCGCGCCTGCCCCGGCCAGGTGCCGCGCAGGCAGAGGTTCCCCGACACGTCGTTGCCCTCCAGGACCTTCCCCTGGTCGTCCACCAGCACCGGGCGGACGCCGAAGAACGGCAGCGTCGCCGAGCCCGGCTTGCAAGGAGTGGCTCCCGGCAGCGGCGTGATCATGATGCCGCCGGTCTCCGTCTGCCACCAGGTGTCCACTACCGCGCAGCGGCCACCGCCCACCACGTCGTGGTACCACTGCCAGACCTCGGGATTGATCGGCTCGCCCACCGATCCCAGGATGCGCAGCGAGTCCCGCTTGTACTTCTTCACCCACTCGTCCCCGGAGCTGGCGATGGCGCGGATGGCGGTCGGCGCGGTGTAGAAGATGTTGATCCCCAGGTCGTCCACCATCCGCCAGTAGCGGCCCGGGTCCGGGTAGGTGGGGATCGACTCGAACATCACCGACGTCGCGCCGTTGGCGAGCGGACCGTAGAGGATGTAGCTGTGGCCGGTGACCCAGCCGATGTCCGCCGCGCAGCAGTAGACGTCCCCCGGGTGGTAGTCGAAGACGTACTTGTGCGTGGCGGCGGCGTAGACGAGATAGCCGCCGGTGGTGTGGAGCACGCCCTTGGGTTTGCCCGTCGAGCCCGAGGTGTAGAGGATGAACAGCGGGTCCTCGGAGGCCATCCACTCCACCGGGCAGGTCGAGCGGTGCTTCGCCGTCTCCTCCTCCAGCCAGAGGTCGCGGCCCACGTGCATCGGCACGTCCTTCTCCGTGCGGCGGACGACGAACACCTTCTCGACCATCGACAAGCCCTCGACCGCCTGGTCGACGGTCGCCTTGAGCGGGATGCGCCGGCCGCCGCGCAGCCCCTCGTTGGCGGTGAAGACCACCTTGCAGCCAGCGTCCAGGATGCGGTCGCGCAGCGACTCGGCCGAGAAGCCCGCGAAGACCACGGAATGGATGGCGCCGATGCGGGCGCAGGCGAGCATGGCGTAGGGTAGCTCGGGGGTCATCGGCAGGTAGATGGCGATCCGGTCCCCTTTCTTGACCCCGTGCGCCCGCAGGACGTTGGCGACGCGGGCGACGTTGTGCTTCACCTCGCGGTAGGAGATGTGGCGGTACTCCCCGGGCTCGTCGCCCGCCCAGATGATGGCCGTCTGCTCGCCCCGGGTGTCCAGGTGGCGGTCCACGCAGTTGTAGCAGGCGTTGAGCCGGCCGCCCGAGTACCAGGAGAAGTCCACCTCCTCGAGGTCCACGTCCATGATGTTGCGGGGCGGGTAGAACCAGTCGAGGATGCCGGCGGCCTCGCGCCAGAAGGCCTCCGGCTCCTCGACGGACCGGCGATACATCTCCTGGTACTCCGCGAGGCTCTTGACGTAGGCGCGCTCGGCGATCTGGGGCTTGACGGGGATCATGGATTTCGCTCCTCCGGAAGGGTCGATAAATTCTATACCCGCTCCAGCAGGTGAAGTGTACTATGCTCCCGGGAGGCGCGGCGGGCATAGTATACTATGCCCGCGGGAGCTCCGGCGAGCCCAGTGTACTTTGCTTGAGGGGGTAGATCATGAGTCTTCTGCATTCCGAGGACGTGCTCCGAGTCCTCCAGGGATTCAACCCCTGGTGGACTCACCGCTCCATCTTCATTCCGCGCTTCCACCGGCTCGCCTTCGATGCCTGCGGCCGGTATCTGTGGGACGACTCCATTCGCCGGGGCATTCTCCTGGCCGGCCCACGGCGGGTGGGGAAGACCACGGTCCTCTACCAACTGGCTGAACGGCTCCTCCGGCAGGGGACCGATCCCCGCGCCATTCTGTACCTGAGCCTCGACCATCCGGTGCTGAAGCTGCTGACGATCGATAGGATCCTTCAGGAATACCACGAGCAGGTCCTGCCGGCGGGCGAGAAGGCCTGGCTGCTCCTGGATGAAGTGCAGTATTCCGGAGACTGGGACCTCCACCTCAAGTTCCTGATCGACCACCGGCCCGAGCTGCGGATCGTCGCCACCGGGTCGGCAGCCTTGCGCCAGAGGCGGGACACGATCGACAGCGGCGTCGGACGGTGGATCACCGTCCCGATGCCCACCCTGTCCTTCTACGAATTTCTTCGGATGAGGGACCGGGCCCTGCCGGACGTACCCCGGGGCCTGAGGCCCCAGGACCTGTTCCAGAAGTCCAAGCCCTATCTGGCGAACCTGGCTGCCAGCTTCCGCGGCCTCCTTCCGGAGTTTCAGCGCTATCTCCTGGTCGGCGGATTTCCCGAGACCGCGTTGAGCGACGAGACGGATTATTGCCAGCGCATCCTCCGTGAGGACGTCGTCGAGCGGGTCCTGAAGCGCGACATGGTGGCCCTTTTCGGCATCCGGAAGATCAACGAGCTCGAGAAGCTGTTCATCTATCTCTGCCTCAACTCCGGTGGGATGCTGTCCATCAAGACCTGCGCCTCAGAGCTGGGCACGACCGCGCCCACGATCGCCGGCTATCTCGAGCTGCTAGAGAGCTCTCACTTGGTCTTCCGGCTGCCGCCTTCCGAGATGGGCGGCAAGAAGGTGCTCCGCCAGCAGAGCAAGTACTACCTGGCCGACGCCGCCTTGCGCAACGCCGTCCTGCTGCGAGGCGAAGAGGTGCTGGCCGATCCGGACGAGCTGGGCAAAGTGGTGGAGACCTCCGTCTTGCGGCACCTTTCGGCCTATTACTACCTGGACGTCCCCAGGATCGGCTACTGGCGCGAGCCGCGGACGAACAAGGAGGTCGACGTGATCGTCGAGAGCCCGCGCTACGTCATCCCGGTAGAGGTCAAGTACCGGCGGTCGGCGAATCTGGACCCGGCGGCCGGGTTGTCCGTCTACTGCGCCCGCGAGCCCAAGGTCCGGAACGCCTATCTGGTGACCCGTGAGGACCGGGATTTCGGCGTGACCGAGGTCGAGGGAGCGGCGGCGAAACTCCTGAAGATCCCCGCCCACATCTTCACCTACCTGCTGGGACAGGCGGAACACTCGCTCTGGAAGCAAGCGGGGAGGAAGACGGATTCCCTGACTGAAGAAGAAGAGATCGTCGAGGACTGACGGAGGCGGGCGAAGTCCGGCTCCGTCCGCCACTTGAGACCGCCGTTCTCGGGGATGCCCAGTTCGATCAGCCGGACCCCCGCTTTGGCCTCCAGATCGCGGGAGGCCGCGTCGTCCATCGTGCGGGCCACATTCTATATAGATAGAGGCCGGTTCCGGAGGCTCCGGCGATGATGTCGGTGTGTCTCCTATGGTAGGGTAAGGCAGTGAACGTGCCAGATTCGCCTCCCGCTAACGTCCAGCACATTTGGTGCAGTGCCGCCATCTCCAAGAAGATGGAAGACGTGTTTGTCGGCTTCATTTTTAACCAGGCTCAGAGGGACCAGCAGATCGACCGCCTCGAGAATCTTTGTCGGCGTCTAGCTTGGTGTATTCTAAGATCCTCCCAACTGATTGTGGGTTGTCGGCATACGCTTCAAGTGTGCCTTCAAAGGAACGTGGCAGTCGCCGTATACTCGGTGTTATTATCGTCAGCGACGGCGTCAGAGGCACGCACCCTTCGAGAACCACGAACTGCTCAAAAAGCCCTTCAAGTTGAAGGGGACTTCGCAATTGAGCTATCAG
This sequence comes from Thermoanaerobaculia bacterium, assembly GCA_049284515.1. Classification (GTDB taxonomy): domain Bacteria; phylum Acidobacteriota; class Thermoanaerobaculia; order Multivoradales; family UBA5704; genus DATARR01. The sequence goes on along the minus strand of JBAPYB010000629.1, from coordinate 3,563 downwards.
GTCATCAGCGGTTGGTCGTTGTCCGCGCCAGATGCGCCTTATTGTGCGCTGGAGAAGTACGCGAAGGCCGTTCGGGCCCGGTATCGGCACCTGCAAGTGGAGCGCTCCGCTTTCGAAGAAACGCGACAATGCCGACATGTCGTACACGTGCGTGTCCTCGATGGTACAGGCAAGACTCCAAGGCAGGCCGTTGAGGACGCACGGTACAATGGTGTTCCACTTGGCATCGGAGCCGAGCGCGGTTTCCACTAACTCGGGATGTCGGGAGAGCACGCGGACGAGGCGGCCAAGTTGGCCTACGCCTGTGAGTACCTCATGAACAAATCGGTGGCGTTTTGATGGTCGTTGCCCAGACATCGTTCTGTTCTTACACTCAAACAGAAACAACCGCTTGTCCCATACAACGGCTCCATCGCACTCGTACTCTTCGCCTTCGTGCCGAAAGTGGAGTCGTTTACAACGAAGTCCGTTCTCGCGGAACAACTCGCGAAGCTCTATCTCGAGTGCTTCTCCGCGTCTCGCAATATGGGCGGAAAGAGTTCCAAGATGCGATAGAATAACGCGTGGAATGTTTGTGATAGTGAGGATGCGCGGGAAGCAATACAGGCGACGATTGCGGGAGCGAATAAGGGGAGCGTCGAAGAGATCCTTTTGGTTTCGCCCGAAGGTTACTCGAGAAAGAAACGTTCGCGAGGAGCATTCGCTCATCCCATGTCGCTCAAGGACTGCCAAGATCTCAGCTTCTGTCCAACTGCAAGTCCGAGTAGCTGGGTCCTCGGGAGTGACGCTGGCCTCCGCTATCAACGTCGCGTAGCCACGGATCCATTCTCGAAGCTGTAGTCCTGCATACGAGGTATCATCATCGACAACGTCGAAGTGAAGGGCATGACAAAGAGCGCGGATCGTAGAGGTTTCGCATGCGGAGATATACTCGTCTGGGGAGAGTCGCGTAGCGTTTTGGTCAATAGGCCCACCTACTCCGAGGATGTTAGCGTCGAGCACGAATCGGAGAAAGAGTCGATCCAGGCGATCGTGCCCGAGTGTGTCGGCCAGTTCCCAAAAAAGTGCCATCTCTTCGGTAGTGTGGCGAAATCGAATTGCGTCGCCAGAGAGCGTCTCTCCATCTAGAGTTTGGGCAGAGAATAGCCCGCGCTCAATAGTGCCATCGAAAAATCGCCAGCGTTCTGTGCTGTAGTCGAGGAGCCTCCATCCTTCACCTAGCATCATCGTAGTGGTTGAATGGAACGTTACGTGAGACGGTAAAGGAGCGGGTGATGGAATTTCAAGAACCCCAGCTTGGTCAAACCAATCAAATTGATAACCGAACATTATAAGAGTACTGGCGAGGACGTCTATTAGGGCCCCGGTGACGGCGTCGGGGTCGTATGTGAAACCGTTATCGTTGGTTATGTATAGAGAATGCGGATCTATGGCGCCGGAGGTCCGCTTGATGAACTCGTCAAACTGGCTGTCGATGGCAGAACGTTCTTCTCCGCAGAACGTTATCAGCGCCCAGATGTGGGCTTCGGCCGATAAGGAACCATTTGGACCAATCTCCAATGCCTCCAATACGGCATGATATCCTTGCTCCGCGATTAATATGCCCGCAACGTAGTCATCGAAATTTTGAAGAGCGGTGGAAGATTCCTGTTCAAGCCACGCACGCGCTTCACGAATGAAACGCGTGCGGCGGGCTTCGGAGGATGGGTTTGGACGACGAAGAAGTAGACCGGAGTGTCGGATACGCTTGACGAAATACTCGCTTGGGTTGGCGAGCGGCATGCGAGCAGCACGAGCCGCGAGAGTTGACGCGCAGTTCGGCCAATCGAAATTTAGAATGGCATCAGTTAGTGTTAGTGCACCTGGCATACTGTGGTCCGCCCGTCTTCATTCTACACGGTCAACCCCCTTGTCCACGGGTTCCTACGCCGTCTCCCCGAACGGCGAGTCCGGCAGCCGGAGGGTCCAGGGCCGACCCTTCTCCAGCGCGTCCATCTGGAGGAACAGGGCGCCGATGCCGGCGGCGCCCTGCATGTAGCCGGTCTGTGCGTAGACGTACTCCGGTTTGATGCGGTGCTCGGCGTGGATCCACTTGAGGCCACCGCCTGCGGCCGGCGTCGCGCGGTCCAGGATGTTGCGGGCGACCCGGTGGGCGAAGCTCGTGTAGGACGCATCGCCGGTGAGCTTGCCGAGATCGAGGAAGAAGGCGGCGACTCCGGCCGAGCCGCAGCACTGGCCGAAGTTGTTCCAGAAGCCGGGGGTCTGGTGCTCGGGGATGCCGCTCGCCACGATGGCGTTCGCTCCCTTTTTCGCCCAGGCGAGCCAGCCGCCCTTGGGATCGATCGAATCGAGGCGGAGCCAGAGGCGGGAGGTGCCCACGGGGCCGTGGCACCAGCCGAGGTAGTAGAGCTTCTTGTTGTCCGGCTCGTCGTGGAAGATGAGGCAGGTCTCCCCGGTGGCGTCCGCGATCGACTGGAGATAGCGCGCTCCGGCGAGAGCGGCGTCGAGGAATTCCTGGCGGCCGGTCTCGCGGTGGAGGGTGGCGAGGTAGTAGGCGATGCCGGCCGTGCCGTGCGAGAAATTCGGCATCAGGCGGGGGAAGTCCGGATCCGAGCGCCACTTGAGACCGCCGTTCTCGGGAATGCCCAGCTCGATCAGCCGCAGGCCCGCCTTGGCCGCCAGATCGCGGGAGGCGGCGTCGCCTGTCCTGGCCAGACTCAGGAGATAAAGGCCGGTCCCGGCGGTGCCGTTGAGGACGTCGGCGTACTTCCCCCAATCGATGCCCTTACCGGCGGGCTGGACGGCGGCGTGGATCAGGTCGCGGCAACGGACGGCGGCCTTGCGGTACTTCTCGTCGCCGGTCTCCTGGTGGACGCGTTCGAAGGTGAAGCCGAGCCCGGCGATCCCGGTGTAGAAGGCGCCCTGCAATTCCTCCAGGTTGAGCTTCACCGGCAGGGAGGCGATGAGGGTGTCCGCGCCGAACGCAGCTTCCTCCCGGTAGGCCTTGTCGCCGGTGGCCCGGGCCAGCTCCAGAAGGAAGAGGACGATCCCCGCGCCACCCGTGTAGAGGTGTGTGGCGGCGTCGAGCCCGTCGGGACGCTCGGGGCCGGCCAGCCACATGTAGCCGTCCTGCGCCTCGATCCGGGCGGTGCGAATCCAGCGGGCGGCCTTGACGGCGGCCTCCAGATACCCGGAGGCCGAGGGTGCCGATGTCGGCGGTGTCGCCGACGCTGCGGCAGGTTTCGGGGCTTCCTCGCCGGCCGCGAGGCCGAGCCCCAGGGAGGAGGCGGCTCCGGCGGCGACTGTGAGGCGGAGAAGATCGCGGCGGCTGAGATCGGATGGGCTCATCACAGTGGCTCCGAAAAGACACTCTCCAAATCTAAACGAAGCGTACTCCGCTTTCCCCTCAGGGGATGCGCTTCCACCACCCTTTCCTTACGGCCGCGCCTTCGGATTGACCTTCGGCCAGCTCGGCGAGTGTGGCGAGCGCGAGCCGCCACAGCTCGTCGAGGTCGGCGTCCGCCCGTTCCGCCCGGCCGAGCGCGTCCGCCAGGGCCGAGAGC
>JBAPYB010000628.1:0-5196 GCA_049284515.1 Thermoanaerobaculia bacterium | reverse complement strand
GGCAGAGCGCGCACCAGCGCCGGCACGGCGGCGAGGAGCAGATAAGGAAGTGCGAGGCCGAAGCCCACGACGGCGAAGACGGCGGCCACCGTCGCCGGCCCTCGGCCCAGGGCGTAGCGCAAGGGCTCCTGGAGTTGGGGCACCGGCCAGGCGAGGGCGAGCGGTGTCGCCACCAGGCCGGCCAGCAGATGACGGCCCGTACCGGACGCTCCCGCCGACGTGACCGGCGCCAGCGGCACCTCCACCACGCCCCAGAGATTGAGCGCCACCACCGCCGAGAGCACGGCGAGGAAGGCCGCCACCATGGGCTCCTGGAGCTGCGCTCCCCAACCGGCCGGCAGCCCGGCCCGGTGGGCGGCGATGGCGAGAGCCGCCGCGAGCCAGGCGGAGCCCACGATGCCGGTGGTGACTGCCGCCGCTCCCTCGCGCACCCGGCTCCGCTCGCCGGCCCCCAGGACGAACAGCTCGGCCAGGAGAAGGGCGAAAACCGGCGGCATCAGGTTGAGCAGCGCGCCGCCCAGAAAGGCCGCGAGCAGGAGACGGGCGAGCCGCTCGCGGCTGGCCGGCGGCTGCGGCGCATGGCCAATCGGCGGACCGCCGGTACCGGTCGCCACCTCGACGTCGCGCCGGGCTTCGAGGCTGAAGGGGCGTCCCTTCGCGGCCAGGTTCGTCACCGTCCAGGCGAAGGGCGTGTGGGCTGGCAGGGGCTTGCTGGTGTCCTTCGGCTTCAAGGGAACATGGAAGACCACGCCGTCGGGGACGACCCTCATCCGCGGCCGGCCTGCATCCAGGGCCTCGTTCGTTTCCAGAAAAAGGTCGGTCTTCCCCGCTGCGGCCTGGGCGCCGCGAACGCGGATCTCCAGGTCCGGCCCGGTCGTGAGGCTGGCGTCCAACGACACTTCCGTGGCCACTCCGGCGATCTCCGCCACCGGCTTCGGGAGACGGTCGATCGCGGCCTGGAGGAGCGGGGCGGTCTCAGGGTCGCTCTGGGCCGGAAGGCCCACCGGCTGGTCCAGAGTCAGCGTATAGCGGTAAGGGATGCAGTCTGCCTGGCAGACCAGGTAGTCGAGATCGGCAGTGACTTTTACCGTGTCGCTCGGCGTGTCCGGAGATCCGCCGGCGGCGGGCTGGAGGGTGGCCCGGATCGGATAGATCACCTCGTTCTCGTAGCCGAACGCCACCAGGCCGCCGGGAAGGTCGAAGCGCAGAGGCGCCGGCCAATGGATCTCGGGTTTGCCCAGGACGTCCGCCGGCTGGAAGGTGACGGCCGGCGGGTATCCAGCGTCGCCGCTGTTCTTCCAGTAGACGTGCCAACCCGGCTTGAGGCGGAACTGTAGGCCCATCCACATCTCGCCGGTGCTGGGCGCCACCGTCGAAGCCGTGATCAGCCGTACCTGCGACTGATCGTTGACCGACCACACGCTGGCTGCACCGCGGGCCGGCGGAGGCGCCAGGGCCGCCAACAGGGCCAGCGCAACAGCAGCGGTGAACGGGGTGATCTTCGGCGCAGTCATGGCACGTTCAAACCAAACTCCGGCCGCCGCAGCTAGAATTCCTCCCGCGGCCTCCTTTTACAGGAGGTTTACGGATCACTCCCATGCGCGTCCACTTTACCAATCTAGGCTGCAAGCTCAACCAGGCGGAGATCGAGCGGCTGGCCCGCGACTTCGCCGCCGCCGGTCACGAAGTGGTGGGCTCGCTCGCCGAGGCGGACCTCCACGTGGTCAACTCCTGCACGGTGACGGGGACCGCCGCCCGCAGCTCCCGCAAGGCGGTGGGCCGCGGCCGGGGGCGCCTGCGCACAGTCCTCACCGGCTGCTGGGCCACGGAGAGCCCGGAGAAGGCCGCGAGGCTCGCCGGAGTGGACCTGGTGGTGCCGAACGCCGAGAAGGATCACCTTCTCGCCCGCGTCCACGCGGCGTTCCCGGGTCTCTCCGAAGCGGCGTCGATCCCTTGCTCTCCGGCGCTCGCGAGCCATACCCGGGCCCTGGTGAAGATCGAGGACGGCTGCAATATGCGTTGCGCCTTCTGCATCATCCCCTTCACCCGGGGTCCTCAGCGCAGCCGTCCGCTCGGCGAGGTCGTGGCGGAGGTGGGGGACCGGGTCCGCGAGGGCTATCAGGAGGTCGTGATCACGGGAGTCCAGATCTCCGCCTGGCGCTGGGAGACGGACCGCCTGGCGGATCTCGTCGAGGCGATCCTGGCCGGCACGGACGTCCCCCGCCTGCGCCTGACCTCGATCGCCCCCTGGGACCTGGACGAGCGCCTCCTCGGCCTCTGGTCCGATCGCCGCCTCTGCCGCCATCTCCACCTCTCCCTCCAGAGCGGCTCGACCGCCACCCTGCGCCGCATGCATCGCCCCTACACGGCGGAGAGCTATCTTGCCCTCCTCGCTCAAGTGAGAGCGGCCGTCCCGGGAGTCGCCGTCACCACCGACGTCATCGTTGGATTCCCCGGCGAGACCGAGGCGGAATTCGCCGAGAGCCTGGCCACCGTGGAATCGGCCACCTTCGCCAAGATCCACGTCTTCCCCTTCTCCACCCGCCCGGGAACCGAAGCCGGGACGATGCCCGGCCAGGTGCCACCCGAAAAGAAGAGGGAGAGGATGGATCGCATGCTCGCCGCCGCCGCCCGCGCCGAGCAGGATTTCCACCGCGCCCACCTGGGCACCCGGGCGACCGTCCTCTGGGAAAGGCCGCGCGACGGCATGGGCCACGGCCTGACCGACAACTACCTGCGCGTAATAAGCCTGGAGGGAGCCGGATTATGGAACCGCTTCAGCGAGGTCGAGCTGGTGGGGCTGGCGGAGGACGGGGTGCGCGGGGAGGTGGTGGCGTAAAGATTCCATCACCATCGGCGTTTCCACTGCCTTGGATGCCGGGAATGGTGAACCACCCCCAAGACGAAGACATCATCCTTCCGCCGCACATAGAAGACGCCGTAGGGAAAGCGCTGAAGATTAGCGCGCCGGATCTTGTCGTGAATGACCGGGTAGCTTTCCGGGTATGTCCGAATCAGGATCAACAGCCGATCCAATTCATCCCGGAAATCGAAATCGAGCCCAGGCTTCTGGAGGGCGTACCATTCTTGCGCCTCCAAGACATCCCGCTCAGCCGCGGAACTGAGTCGAGATCGAATCACCGAGTGGGAGACCAGATCTCAGCTTTGACTTCGTCCCAGTCTCGCCCCTCTTCGGTTTCAACGCTGGCGAGGCGCTCGTCGAGGAGATCTCTTTGCCAAGCGGGAAGTGGTTGAGAGTTGAGGTCGTCAAGGCTGGCCCAGATCGCATCGGCGACCTCCAAGCGCTCGTCCTCCGGTAACTCCATGACTTCCCGCTGGATTTCTGCCTTGGTCATGGTTCTAGTATAGAGCACTCCACCATGCCTCCGGAGATCGACATGGCAGATCAACAGGAAGAGCTCGAAGCCGCTGCCCTACAGCTCCCGGAGACAGGAAGGGCTCGTTTGGCGAGAATCCTTCTCCTGAGCCTGGGGGAATCTGCCGAGGACGAGACGGAGCGAATCTGGGCCGAGGAGGCAGACCGGAGATACCAGGAGATCCAACGGGGCGACGTGGCCGTTCAGGACTCGAACGCTGTCTTCAAAGAAGCCCGAGCCAGGCTCCGTTGATCCGGGCAGTGTGGCATCCACTGGCGGTGACGCGGGTTGCCGGCCAAGCCCAAGAAGATGTTCACGGCCATGGCGGCGCTCAAGCTGCGGGACCAGGGGAAGCTCCGGCTCGAAGATCCCCTCTGCAAATACCTCGACGACTGTCCGGAAGCGTGGAAGCCAGTCACCCTCCAGCAGCTCATGCGCCACAAATTCTCCAGAGACTCTCAAAAGGGAGAGTTCGAGGTCGCAAAGAGCAGAAACTCGGAGCGAGGCCGTTTTTGTGAGGACGGCGCCGCGATTCCTCCAAGAAAATCCGTGAAGCTGAGGTGTTACGGGCTGAAGTCCCGGCTCAGCGGTAGAGCTGGGAGCGCAGCGGCTGTGTCAGGGAGCGCGGGGGTTGAGTGAAGGAGCGCAGAGGCTGTGCTACCGAGCGCCAAGCCTGTGCCAAGGAGCGGAGCCGCTGAGCCATGGAGCGCCACCGTTGTGCCAAGGAGCGCGGAAGCTGTGCCATGAAACGCAGCCGTTGGACCTCCCAGCGCTGAGGCCGCGTCATGGAGCGCAGCCGCGAGACCATGAAGCGCCGGCATCGTGCGCTTTCCGGCTACGGCGGGCGACTCTGGATGGCGGAAACCCACCGAGAGCTTGACGGTAGCACGATCTCGGGGGGCCGGCTAATCCTCGTACAGGGCGACCCGGGACTCCCCTTGCGGTAAGATGAGAGAGATCAAGCAATCGTCGAGAGCGAGGAAGCCGGTCCCCACCTCTCCAGGGGGAGCTGCCTCCCGGACGGAGGGCGGTTCAACATCTATGTCCGATAGATCCGATTCGAAGATCCTCCAGCAGTTGAGCGAAATCGGGGCGCAAATGGCCTCCGGCCAGCCCCCGAAGGCTGTCTTCTCCGCCATCGTCGACGCGGTCCAGTCGCTGGGATTTGATCGGGTCCGGCTCGACCTCGTCTCCCCGGACGGCAGCTCCATCTCGTTGGCGGCCCAGCGCGGCTTCGAGGGAATGGAGGCCGAGGAGCCAGCTCCTACCAGCCAGGACCCCGATCTCATGGCTCTCCTCTCGGAGCCCTGCCCGCAGGTGACCGGCACGGGAGACCGAGGCCTCGTTCCTCTCGTGCTCCGGGAAGCTGTCATCGGCAAGTTGACGGTCGACAGAGCGTCCAGCGGCCGGCCGGTCTCGCGCGCAGAGCTCGACGCCGCGGTCCTCTTCGCAAATCAGGCCGCCATCGCTATCTCTCTGACCAACGCCAGCTTCTTGCAGAACGACGAGGACAAGCTCCAGAGGCTCGAACGCCTCGCTCAGTCAACCCGGGAGCTGATGGGCAACCTGGACGGGATGTCCCTCCAGGAACGCCTGATGCTGATCGCCAGGTATTCCGCCGAAATCCTCCAGGCCGAGACCTCCGGCGTCTTTCGGGTGCGCGACGGAGAGATCGTCCTGGAAGCCGGCTATGGTCAGGAGGGCGAATTCGTGCCGGGCCTCGCAAGGCGGATCCATAACGAAGAGCGCGGCGGCCTGACCGGCTACATTGCCTATCATGGCAAGCTGTTCAATGCCAAGGGAGAGGAGCTGAAATCGC
>JBAPYB010000627.1:0-1854 GCA_049284515.1 Thermoanaerobaculia bacterium | reverse complement strand
CAGCGCCTCGTCGACGCGGGTGAGCGGCAGCCCGGTCACCTCCGCGAGCTTGCGGCCGAAGCGCTCCACCCGCTCGGCCGCCTCCCCCCGCCGGCCGTCCAGGCCCACCGGCTCGCCCAGCACCAGCCGGCCGACCCCCTCGCTCTTGGCGATCTCGGCGATCTGCCGCACGGCCGAGCGGTCGTTGCGCCGCTCCAGGGTGACGAGCGGCACGGCGACCCGGCCGGCCGGGTCGGAGATAGCCAGGCCGATCCGCTTCTCGCCGAAATCGATCCCCAGGGTCCGCAGGGCTGCCACCATTCCGGGGCGCATTGTACCGTGTGCTAGCATCCCCCGGTCGCACGGGCGGCCAGCATTTCCCCCACCGCCGGCACCACAGGAGAGGTAACCAGGAGAGGTCATGGACGACGTCGTCATCTTGAGCGCGGTGCGCACGCCGATCGGCGCCTTCCAGGGTGCGCTCTCGGGCCTTCCGGCGCACGCCCTCGGGGGGCGCGCCCTGGCCGCCGCCATCGAGCGCGCGGCCCTATCCCCTCAGGACGTGCAGCAGGTCAACATGGGCTGCGTCCTCCCTGCCGGCCAGGGGCAGGCCCCGGCCCGCCAGGCGGCCTTCGCCGCCGGCTGCCCGCCCGCGACGGGCGCCATCACCCTCAACAAGGTCTGCGGCTCCGGCATGCGGGCGGTGATGATCGCCGCCAACGACCTGCGCTGCGGCGACTTCAAGATCGTGGCCGCGGGCGGCATGGAGAGCATGAGCCAGGCGCCCTACCTCGCCCCCGGCGTCCGCGACGGACTGCGCCTCGGCCACGGCAAGCTCGTCGATTCGATGATCCTCGACGGCCTCTGGGACCCCTACGGCGATGTCCACATGGGCAACTGCGCCGAGCTCTGCGCCACCGAGTACAAGCTCAGCCGCGAGGCGCAAGACGCTTACTCCGTCGAGAGCTACCGCCGCTCCCGCGAGGCCACCGAGAAGGGGCTGTTCGCCGAGGAGATCGTGCCTGTCCGCATCGCCCAGAAGAAGGGCGAGGTGGTGGTGGACCGCGACGAGGAGCCGTTCAAGGCCGACCTTTCACGGATCGGCTCGCTGCGCCCGGCCTTCCAGCCGCAGGACGGCACCGTCACCGCCGGCAACGCCAGCAAGATCAACGACGGCGCCGCCGCCCTGGTGCTCACGACGGCCGCCGAAGCGGCGCGCCGGAGCCTCAAGCCACTCGCCCGCGTCGTCGCCCACGCCTCGCTGGCGCAGAAGCCCGAATGGTTCACCACGGCGCCCGGCGGTGCCGTGCGGGCCGTGCTGGAGCGGGCCGGCCTGGCAGCGCACGACGTCGATCTCTGGGAGGTCAACGAGGCTTTCGCGGTGGTGGCGATGGCCTTCCTGCACGATCTCGAGCTGCCGGCCGACCGCGTCAACGTGCGCGGCGGCGCCGTCTCCCTCGGGCACCCCATCGGGGCTTCCGGCGCCCGCATCCTGGTCACCCTGCTGCACGCCCTGCGCGAGCGCGGCGGCCGTCTCGGCTGCGCCGCCATCTGCATCGGCGGCGGTGAGGCTACCGCCATAATCGTCGAGCTTGTAGACTAGCCGGCGCTCTCATGCGCGGACGACACCTCCATCGCACGGCCCTCCTGCTGGCATTCGGCCTGGCGCTCTTCACGGGGCGCCTGCCTGCCCTGGCGTGGGCACCGCAGGCGTTGCAAACGCCGCAGCCTGCGCAGACGCCGCCTGTGGTCTGGACGCCGCCCGAGCTGATCCCCCAGGGGCCCATCCAGCAGATCGCGCCGGTGCCGGCGAGCCAGCCGACGGCCGGCCCGCCCCAGGCGTCGCCGGCACCGATCGTGGCGCCGGGGGTGGGC
>JBAPYB010000626.1:0-16055 GCA_049284515.1 Thermoanaerobaculia bacterium | reverse complement strand
CCCCACCCCGCCTCTCGGCGACGCAGTTACCTTCGGCTTCCAGGCCGGAGAGCGTATGCCTGGAGAGGATTTGCACCTCTATACGTGTGCGCTCGCGGGCGCACAAGCCTGGGGCGTCAGCCCCAGGAAGGGGTACATCACAACCCCCAAAAGCCCCGAAGGGGCGGCAGCAGTGTTTTCCCGGCTTGCTGCTGCCGCCCTTTCAGGGCTTGGGATGTATGGCTTCGTGGTCCTGGGGCTGACGCCCCAGGCTTTACGCTGCCGCCCCTTCGGGGCTTGGGCAAGAAACTGACACAGTTATTCTGTGACGAGCCCTTACCGAACAGGATCAACGCGGGCTTTCCGGCTCGATCCCCAGCCCGTCCGCCAGCCGGTTGTAGTAGGCGAAGAGGCCCGTGATCTGGACGATGTCGTGGATTCCGGTGTCGCTGAAGCCGGCGGCGCGGAGGATCTCGACGTCGCCGCGCGTCATGGCGCGGGGCTCGCGAGTGAGCTTGACGGCGAAATCGAGCATCGCCCGGTCCGCCGCGGAGAGCTCGGCGGCGGGCGGAGCGTCCTCGTAGCCCTCGCGCATGGCGAGGACCAGCGCCTCGCCCCGCTCCCCCTGATCTGCGACCTCGGCACGGAGGTCGTCGGCATGCGCGACGATTCAGTAGTGGCAGTCGTTGGCCCGCGAGACGGCGACGGCGATCATCTCCCGCTGGGCCCGGGTGAGGGGGCCGCGGTCGGAGAGCATCAGCGCCTTGTAGATGTCGAGCCCGGCCTGCAGCACGTCCGGCCGCAGGCTCTGGATGCTCACCACGTTGAACACCTTGCCGGCGCGCGCGACGGCCTCGTCGTAGATGTCTTTCAGGAGGCCTTCCGCCTCGCCGGGTGGGATGGTGCGGATCCAAGGCATGATGCGGGGATCATACCTCCCGGTACAGCTCGACGAGCACGGGCCAGTGGTCGGACGGCCCAGCCCGGATCACCCGGTAGCCGTCGGTGGTCCAGCCCGGATCGGCAAAGATGTAATCGATGCGCTGGCGCAGGTACCGGTGGGTGACGGCGATGTCGTCTCCGCACATCCGGAACAGCTCCGCGGCCATCAAGGTGCCGATTTCGGGAGCGCCCGGAGGGGCATTCAGATCGCCGACCAGGACGAAGGGCCGCTGCTGCCGATGATGCTGCCGGAGCCGCTCGACGAGACCCTGGATTTGCACGCTCCGTGCCGCGCGTCCCCAGCGGCTCCAGGCGGCGAGGTGGGTGACGAAGAAGTCGATCTCCCCCGCGGCCCCCGCGGCGAAACCGATGCGCGACTGCAGGAGGGTGCGGGGCTCGCCCGGCCCGGGCAGGAGATGGACCTCCGTGGAGCGCAGCTCGCCGCGGGTGAGCACGGCGTTGCCGAACTCGCCCGCCCCCAGCACATAGCTCTTGCCGAACCGCACCGAGAGGCCGGTGAGCCGCCCCAAAGTCTCAGCCTGGTCCTCCAGCCGGGACTGTTTCGTGCCGCGATGGACCTCCTGCAAACCCACCACGTCCGCGCCGGCCTCGACGATGGCGCGGGCGATCCGGTCGAGATAACTGCGGCTCCAGCGTGCGCCGTGCCCGCCGACGTTGTAGGAAAGGACCTTCACGCGGAGCTCGGCCACCTGCGCCTCGCCCGCCACTAGGCGCTCGCCTGGAGCTGCTCCAACGCCTGCCGCACCCGGTCGAGGCGCTCGCCGCGGCTGCTCTCGCGCATGAAGGCGACGTAATCCCGGGCGGTGCGCAGGGTGGCCAGACGCTGGCGGAAGACCTCCAGCCGGCGGTTGGCCTCGGACAGCCTCCCCTGAAGCTCCGGCCGGTCGAGCCGCGCCACGATGTCCGGCAGCGCCGCCAGGGTGTGGCAGACGAGCAGCACGTCGCAGCCGGCGGCGAAAGCGATCTCGCAGCGCTCAGGGAGGTCGCCCCACTCGTCCAATGCCTTCATCTCCATGTCGTCGCTGATGGCGAGACCGTCGAAGCCCAGCCGGCCGCGCAGCAGGCCGCCGAGGATCTCGGGCGAGAGGGTCGCCGGGCGGTGGGCGTCCCAGGCCGGATAGACGGCGTGGCTCACCATGATCGCCCCGGCCAGCCGGCCCAGGGTCTCGAAGGGCTCGAGGTCGGCCTCCATCTGTTCGACGGGGAGGTAGACGACGGAGGTCTTGAAATGAGTGTCCTCGCCGGCCCCGCCCAGGCCCGGGAAGTGCTTGAGGCAGCCCGCCGCGCCGCCGCCGTGCAGGCCGCGCAGGAAGGCCTGGGCGCGGGGAACGACGTCGCTCACCGTGGCGCCGAGATAGCGGCCGTCGAGGGCGTTGTCGGTGGCGCCGCGGTCGAGGTCCACCACCGGTGCGAAGTCGACGTCGATGTCGAACAAGCGCAGGGCCTGGGCGATCCAGTACCCGGTCTGATGGGAGTAGCTGGTGGCGTGCCGGGCGAGGAGCGACGCCGGCGGCGTCGGCCCCACCACGTCCTTCAGCCGGTCCACCCGGCCGCCCTCGGCGTCGATGGCCAGCACGCCCTCCGGCAGCAGCCGCCGCAGCCGGGTCACCAGCTCGTTGAGCTGCTCCTGGTCCTTGACATTGCGCTTGAACAGCACCACGCCCCCGGGCTGGAAGCGGGCCAGCAGCCCCGCCGAGATGGAATCCAGCTCGAAACCGGGTATCCCCACGAACACCTGCTCGGCGGCTCGCATAGGGGGGATCTTACCGCGAGGCGGAAATCCAGGAACACGGACGGCAGGGACAACAGGGACCGCAGGGACCTCAAAGACACGAAGGGATGGCTCCAAGTCCGGGTAAGATCCTTCGCCATGACTCGCCGCGTCCTTCTCTCCTGCGCCACCCTCGCCGTCCTCCCGCCTCTCCTCGCCGCCCTGACTCGTCCTGCACCCGCGGCGCCCCCGGCGCCCGCGCAGTCAACCCCCGCCGAGCCCGGGGCCGCCAGGATCCACCCTCTGCCCTCGCTTCGCGACCAGGCGCGGGAGCAACAGGTGTGGCTCGCGAAGCGCCTTGCCGTCATCCTGCCCAGGGTGATGCGCGAGCACGGGGTCGAGATGTGGCTCCTCTCCATGCGCGAGTACGCGGAGGATCCGGTGTTCTTCTCCCTGGTCTCCCCGACCACCTTTGCAGCCCGGCGGCGATCGATCTACGTCTTCCATGACCGGGGGCCGGAGAAGGGAGTCGAGCGCCTGGCCTTGGGCGGCGGCGACCAGGGAGGTCTCTACTCGATCTATCGCGATCCGAAGCCGCGCGTGGCCGGGGCCGAGCTGGTCGGTGACGACCAGTGGCGGCTCCTGCGGCAGCTCGTCGAAAAGGCCAACCCCAAGACCATCGCCTTGAACGTCGACTCCGTGAACGCCTTTGCCGACGGACTGCACGCCGGAGAGCGCGAGGCCCTGGAGACAGCCCTGGGGCCGGAGCTCATGAAGCGGGTGGTGCGAGAGCCGCGCCTCGCCATCGAATACGTCGGCACCCGCCCGCCCGAGATGCTCCCCCGCTACCGGGAGGTCCAGGAGACCGTCCACGCCCTCATCGCCGCCGCCTTTTCGAACGCCGTGATCCATCCCGGGGACACCACGACCGAGGACGTCGAGTGGTGGCTGCGGCAGCGGGTGCAGGAGCTCGGAATGACGGTCTGGTTCCAGCCCGACGTCGAGCGCGCCACCTCCGGCGTGGCCTGGGGGAAAGGTGCGATCCAGCGCGGCGACGCCCTGTGGGTGGACTTCGGCGTCATCGCCATGAACCTCCATACGGACACCCAGCACCTCGGCTACGTGCTGCGGCCCGGCGAGACCTCCCCTCCCCCCGGCCTCCTCGCCTGCCTCGCCACCAGCAACCGCCTGCAGGACCTCGTCCTCGCCGAGATGAAACTCGGCCGCACCGGCAACGAGACCCTGAGGTCGGCGCGGGCTGAAATGGCCCGTCAGGGGATCGACGGCACGATCTACTCCCACCCCATCGGCGACCATGGGCACGGCGCCGGTCCTCTCATCGGCCTCTGGGACCGGCAGGAGGGCGTGCCCGGCCGCGGCGAGCTCGCCATTCGCCCGAGCACCTGGTTTTCCCTCGAGCTCCAGGCCACCTCCCCCATCGCGGAATGGAACGGCCAGCGCCTCGCCTGCCGGCAGGAGGAGGACGCCTACCTGGACGAGAACGGAGAGCGGCACTGGGTGTACCGGCGCCAGGAGCGGTTCCACCTGGTGCGGTGAAAGCCGCAGTCCCTTTCTAGCCGATCTCGCCCAGCCGGCGCACGGAGGCGATGCGGTCGCGGGGGATCATCAGGTGGTCGTATTTCTTGAAGACGCCGAAGCGGGAGGCCCGCTTCACGTAGTCGTCCTTGGAACGGCCGCCTTCGCCGTCGCGGTGGAGATCGACGTCGTGGAGGAAGATGCCGCGGTCGTCCATGTCGTCGCACCGGCCGACGAAGATCTCGGGGCCGGTGGTGTCGACGATCACCGTGATGCCGTGCAGCTCACCTTTGTTCTGGTGGAAAGTCCCCATCTCAGAGTGCCCGATCTCAGGTGGAGACAGCCACCGCGCAGAACTCGGCGAAAACCTGGGTCAGGTCGTTGGCGACCTGGTGGGCATCGCGACCCTCGATGCGGTGCCGGGGCATGAAATAGACCAGCTCGCCGTCCTTGAAAAAGGCGATGGACGGGCTGCTGGGCGGAATGTCCGCGATGAAGGCGCGGGCGCGGGCGGTGGCCTCGAGGTCCTGCCCCGCGAACACGGAGGCGACGCGGTCGGGCCGGCGCTCGCCTTCGAGGGCCAGGCGCACGCCGGGGCGCGCCATGCCGGCGGCACAGCCGCAGACGGAGTTGACCACCAGCATCGCCGTGCCGGTCGTTTCGCTCAGGAATGCATCCACGTCGCCCGGGGTGCGCAGCTCGCGCACGCCGATCGACGAAAGCTCTTCACGCATGGGTCGAACCAGAAGCTCACTATAGGGCACTGTCGCACCTCCTTGCTTTTAAACCTGGATCACTATTTCCACCCTTTTGCAGGAACCACGGGAGGAGCGGGAGGTATTCCCCCCGCTCCTCGTCAGACCGCTTCTACCGGAACCGCAGCGTGGCCCCGATCCGCACCACCCGCGGGCTCAGCCGCTCGGTGACCTGGTTGGCGAGGTCGCCGTCGAGGACGTTGCGGTCACGCTGGAGGACGTAGGACTTGTTGGCGAGGTTGAAGCCGTCCACGCCCAGCAGCAGCTCGGTTTCGCCGATGTGGAACGACTTCTCGATGCGGGCGTCGAGAGTGATGATGTTGTCGTTGCGGAACTCTTCGATGGGCGCGAGCTGCACCCGCCGGCTGCCGGTGCCGCCCGAGGCCTTGATGTAGGGGGGCGAGAGGTAGCCCTGCCGGCCGTTGAGGCTGCCCGCGATGTTGAAGCCCCAGGGGCTCTCCGGCGCAATCTGGTACAGGCTGTAGAGGCCGAACGACCACTTGGCGCCGAGCAGCACGTCGCCTTTGTTGCCGCTGCCGCCCGACTGCTCGAAGTGGATGTCGTTGCCGTCCGGGAAGCCGAGGCCGTCAGACACTATGTTGGTAGGATCGTGGCTCTGCTTGTATTGGCTGGGGACGTTCCACGTCCAGTCGTTGTAGTTGAAGTGGCCCTGGGCGCTCCAGTGGTTGACGAGCCGGCGGGTGAAGCTGGCGGTGACGCCCTTGTAGTCCTGGGTGCGGCTGCCATTCAAGTACAGGGTGCCGCCGGTAAAGTCGAGGCCGTCGCGCAGCGTATACACGGGGACCGTCGAGGTACTGCCGTTGGGCAGCGTGCCCGTGACCGTGCCATTGGGAACGTAGTCGGCCCGAGTCACCGTGCGGATCTGCCCGGTGCTCTCGTCGACCACCAGAAACCGCAGCTCGGGCACGTCGTGGATGTGGCGGTAGATGAAGTTGACCCCGACGGCAAAGTTGGGGCCGATGCCCTGGTCGACGCCGAACGTGACCTCGTCGGTCAGCGTCGGTCCAAGGTTGCGGGAGTTGATGCTGGGCGGCAGCCCAGCCGGGTTGTTGGGATCGATGTTGTAGGTGTACGCGAACTGCAGGGAGCTGAGCTCGCTCGGATCGAGAATGTGGTTGTGGTTGGCGTCGGCGAAGTAGAAGTAGGCATAGCCGTAGCCGATGGGGTTGACGCGGGTGCTCAAGGGGAGCTGGCCGAGCTGCTCGGCGTAGCGGGAGTAGGTGCCGCGCAACAGTGTGGTCCGGTCCTTCCCCATGGCATAGGTCACGCCGATACGGGGCTCGAAGGTGTTCCAGGAGAAGCCGCCGGCGTCGTTGCCCTTGAAGACGAGCGGCGGCAGCAGCCCCTGGGCCTCAGGATTGCCCGGATCGCTGGCCGGCAGGTTCTTCAGGTCCTGCTTGTCGTAGCGCACGCCGGCGTTGATCGTCCAGCGGTCGTGGGTCAGAGTGTCCTGCACCCAGCCGGCGCCATAGTTGCCCTGGATACCGACGGTGCGGTTGCGGTAGAAGATGACCTGGTCGATGCCGGGATCGAAGCCGAGCGTCGCGCCGTCGACGACCTTCTTGCCGCCCGGCCAGACGGTGCCCGAGTGGTTCTCCTGCTGGCGGAAGCTGCCGCCGAACTTCAGCTCGTTGCTGGCGCCGCCGGTGTTGAAGAAGTAGCTGCCGTCGGCCTTGTACTGGTCGATGATGGCTTTCTGCTTGAAGTCGAAGTTCGAGCCGCGGAGCACGCCGTTCTCGTCGACGAAGATGTTGGCGTTCAGCCCCCCCTGGGGGGTGAGGGTGAACTTGCCGTCGTCGCGCGACCACAGCGCATTGAAGACCAGGCTCGCGCTGGGAATGAACGTGTCCTCGACCTTGTAGATGTTCGACGGCGTCGTCTGGTTGAGAGTGCTCTCCGGCGCCGTATTAGGGCCGGCGCCGCGGCCGTTCTTGAGCTTGTCGTTGGTCCAGTAGTGGAGGACGCCCGAGTCCTGCGCCCCAAGCTGGAAGTTCATCTTGAAGTTGGTGTCCTCCAGCTTGGTGGCGTCGAGCTGCGAGCCGCCGTCGCCACTGGGCACCAGGTTGCCGATCTTGCTCCGGCCGTAGGAGCCCCAGATCCACAGGTGGTCCTTCATCAGGGGGCCACCGACGTCGGCGCCGTACTCATCCACCTTGTCGATGCGGTTGCCGTTGGGGTCCTGGGGCTTGGCCTGCCAGGCGCCGTCGGTGCGCAGGAAGCGGCCCGAGCCCCGCCATTCGTTGGTGCCGCGCTTGGTCACCTGGTTGATGGTGACGCCCGAGGTCTGCACCGTCACGTCGGCGCTCGACACCGTGAACTGCACCTCCTCGAAGGCGCCGAAGTCGAAGTAGGTGGCCGAGCCGCCCACGGCGTTCATGTCGGTGAGGATGACGCCGTCGACCGAGAAGGTGTTGTCGCGGGTGCCGGAGCCGACGCCGAGGAAGTTCGACTGCTGGCCGCTCTCGTTGCCGCCCACGTTCACCCGGTCCACCACCACGCCGGGCGCCTGGCTCAGGAGCGACCAGGGGTCGCGCGCCGTCGGCACACGGGACAGATCGGCGGCCGCGACGTTGGCGCCGAGGTTCGTCTTGCGCTCGTCGAGCAGCGGGCTCTCGCCGGTGACGGTGATGACGTCCTTGATGGCGCCGCTCAGCGTGACCTGGACTTCCGTGTTGGCGCCGACCCGGACGTCGATGGCCTGAACCTCGACGGGGGAGAAGCCCTGCAAATCGGCCTTCAGCGAGTACTTGCCGGGATAGAGCTTGAGGAACCGGAACCGTCCGTCGCTGCCGCTCTGCTGGACCTGAGGCGCGCTGACCGAGCTGGTGAGCGTGACCGTGACCCCCGGAAGCGGCTGCTTCTGCTCATCCATCGTGGTGCCGTAGATGTCGCCGGTCTGGAGCTGGGCGGCGGCCGGGACGGCCAGCGCCAGCAGCAGGAGGACGGCGGCGATTGCGAGGTGTGCGTTCCAGCCTCTGCCCATCTTGGTTTCCCCCTTTCAAGATCGCGCTCAAGGGTCCCCGGGGCTGACCGTTTCTCCCCGCCGGAGCCCAGCCGGTGTGACCTGCGCACCGGGAGTCGTGAGATTTCTTGAGGGGATTATGCAACGACTTCATCCCCGGTGCCAGCACCCCCCGTTTGTGGGATCATCGGACGCTTCGCCATGCAACGCTTCCTGACCCTCTGGTTCGCCCTTCTCGCCGCCGGCTGGCTGACCCGGGCAGCGGTATCCGCCCTGCTGTTCGAGCGCGCGGACCGCGGACCCGCCGTCCTCGTCCAGGTCTTCGCCGTGCCGCTGCTGCAGGCGGCCCTCCTGGTGTGGGCGACCCGGCCCAAGGCGACCCGCTTCAGTAGATCTCGAGACAGGCGGTCTCCTGATCCTTGAGGAAGGCGAGGATCGCCTCCTGGCTATGCGCCAGGATCTCCTCAAGCCGCCGTGTCGAGACGTTGCCGCATTTCAGCCAAATCACCTGCGGAGGAAACCCGAAGGCTTCTCTCGTAGAAATCCGAATCCTTGGAAACGATCGCAAAGTCGTGCGTGCGCGCGAAGTACCAGAGATCCGAATCGTTGGCGCGCTCCAGGCCGGCGCGGCGAGCCTGGGTCGAGCCAGGGAAAGCGGGTTCGAGCCTGACGAGCAGGCGAGCGGAGATATTCTGGTCCAGGAGGAGCTTCAAGCCGCCTGAAAGGAGGTCAGGAGGTGCTCCCGGTCGGCCGCGAACTATAGGCAGGCCTGGATGTCCTCCGGGGTTAGCTCTGGGTAATCAGACAGGATTTCGGCGGGCGCCATCCCCGCCGCCAGCCATCCCAGCACGTCATAGACTGTGATCCGCATGGCACGGATGCACGGTCTGCCCCCCCGCTTGGCAGGCTCCAGGGTCAGGCGGTCACGGTAGCTCATTGGCCTAGGATACTTCAGAAGTGGCTGCGATGAGCGGCGACGAGGGCGGGTAAGACCGGTAATTTCACCCCCAGTCAAAAATACAGGCGAGCATTTTCGACTCCGGGTGAAAATACAGGAAGGGCGAGATCAGCCCCTGGTTCGCCATTTGCACGCGGAGGGTGCGCGACTTTGAAACGAGGAGACACGATGACACGCTGGAGCACCTACTCTGCCTTCTTTTTCATCCTGGCCTCGCTGCCCGCGGGCGCCGCCGAAGCGCCCGGCTCTCTTCAGTTCGGGCGGTTCGGCACCCTCCCCGTCGTCCATCCCAAGGGGGAGCCCACGCAGGTGGTCCTTCTCCTTTCAGGGGACAAGGGGGTGGGAGAGATGGAGGCCAAAATGGCCGCGGTGCTCGCCGACGCGGGGGCCGTGGTCTTCGAGATCGACAGCGCCCGCTACCTTCAGGCCCTGGGCCAGATCCACTGCATCTTCCCTGGCGCGGATTTCGAGGGGGTGAGCCAATTTGGCCAGCAGAAGCTGGGGCTGGCCACCTTCCGGCCGCCCATCCTGGTGGGCACGGGCACCGGCGCCCAGCTCGCCTACGCCGCCCTGGCCCAGGCACCTCCCGGCACCTTCGCGGGAGCGGTGAGCGCCGGCTTCTGCGCTGTGCTCGACAGCCAGCGCCCGCTGTGCCAGGGCAACGGCCTGGTGCGGGACCACTCCTGGAAGCTGGAGGGCCAGCACCTCCTCCCCGACACCGACATCGAGGATCCCTGGATCGTCCTGCGTTCACCCGCCGACGCCCGGTGCGCCGCCGGCCCGTTCGGCAACTTCGCCAAGAACATCCCGAATTCCAAGGTGATCCCGCTGCCGGCCAAGGAGCCGGCGGCGGCGGCCTGGAAGAGCCAGCTCCAGGCGGCCATGGCATCCTTCGCCGAGCGCAGCCGGCAGGCGGCAGCGACCGCGCCCAACCGCAACAACGAGCTCCAGGATCTGCCGCTCGCCGAGGTCGCCGCCGATCCGCCGGAGACCAACGCTCTCGGGGTCGTCCTCTCCGGCTCCGGCGGCTGGACCAGCGTCGACCGCAGGATCGGCAATCAGCTCGCGGCGCGCGGTGTGCCGACGATCGGCATCTCGGCGTCCAACTACTTCTGGAAACAGCGCACTCCCGACAGCACGGGCGAGGACCTGACCCGCATCCTCAAACACTACCTGGCGGCCTGGCACAAGGAAAAGGTCGTCCTCGTCGGCTACTCCCAGGGGGCGGACATCATTCCTTTCATGGTCAACCGCCTGCCGGCCGACTTGCGCGCGCGGGTGGTGATGGTGGGCCTCATCGGTCCGGACCCCAACGCGCAGTTCCGCTTGCACCCGGACGCCTGGATGAGCGGCCGGGCTCCCGAGCCCGAGTTCCTCGTGGCGCCGGAGATCGCCAAGCTCAAAGGCCTGAAGGTCGTCTGCGTCCTCGCCGAGAAGGAGCTCGACAGCCTCTGTCCGAAGCTCGACCCCAAGGTGGTCTCGCAGTTCAAGGTGCCGGGCGGGCACGACTTCAACGGCCAGGCGCCGGCCCTGGCCGAGCACTTCGTGGCCCAGGGGGGTCTGCGCAGCGCGGCGAAACGCCCCGCTTCGAAGAAGCCCTGAAGCATGTCAACCGCCCGGCCTGCCGCCGCCGGGCGGTCTCTGTATTTCCTCTGCAGCGAGTTTTAGTGGTGACGCGCGAACTCGATGCCCTTCTCGACCTGGACGATGGCGTCGTTGGTCAGCCGCACGGCTTTGGCGCGGTGACCGCCCTTGTCCTCTTCCGCCTTCTCGAGCTCGCCCTTGGCAGCCCGCAGGTGGTCCAGTGCAGCCTGCATGTGCGGCTGATCGGCACTGAGACGGCCGGCGATGCAGCCGGTGAGGAAAATGAGCGCGAGAACACAGGCGACGAAAATACGGTTACGGCGGGAAAGCGTGCTCATGGCTTTTCTTCCCTTTGGAGGAGTCACGACGGTAGAGCCCGTCAGGGTGACCTGTTGTAAGCGAAGCAAGCGCCCCTCTGACCGAGCGAAAGCTTAGCACCGTCCGACCCTGCAAGGGGACCGATTACGGCAACCGCAGGACGAGAACCGTCTGGTCGTCCTCGCGGGGAGCGCCGGCGGTGAATCTGGCCACGTCGCCGAGGACGCCGTCGCGCGTCGCTTCGGGGCCGCGGCCGACGTGGCGGGCCAGGCTCGCCTCCAGGCGCTCGAAGCCGAACATCTCGTCGGTGCCTTCCCGCCGCGCTTCGACCACGCCGTCGCTGAAGAGGAACAGCGTGTCGCCGGGCGCGAGCTTCGCGGTGCGCACCTCGACCGGCAGCGCTCCCCGTACGCCGAGCGGGTAGGCGATCGACTCCAGGGGCTCGACCTGCCCCGCGGCGCTGATGCGGTAGGGGTGCAGGTGGCCGGCGCTGGCGTAGAACATCTCCAGCCGCCGCGGATCGACCACGGCGTAGCAGAGGGTCGTCAACAGCCGCTTGCGGGCGGTCTGGAAGACGGTGCGGTTCATGGTGCTGAAGACGGCGGCGACCTCGGGGTCGAAGGTCACTTGCACGGCGAGCGCCGACTTGGCCATCGACATGATGAGGCCCGAGGAGACGCCGTGGCCCGCCACGTCGCCCACGGCCACGGCGAGGCGGCCGTCCTCCAGCGCCAGCACGTCGTAGAAGTCGCCCCCCACCTCCGTGGCCGGCAGATAGGCGTGGGCGAGGTCCACGCCCGCGAGGCGGGGCGGCAGGTCGGGGAGGATCGAGCTCTGGATGCCCCGCGCCGTCTCCAGCTCCACCCGCTGGCGCTCGCGCTCGGCGATGCGCCTCACGTGGGGCGGAACGTCCTCGTAGCGATACTCGAACTCCCGGCTGCTGCCGAGATGGCGCACGCTGGCGACGAGCGGGATGGCCAGCAGGCCGAGCGCGAGCCAGCCCTGGAATTGCAGGCTCGCGTGCTCCGCGGTCAGGAAGGGATAGGCCATGAAGAGGATCACGGCCACGAAGCCGGAGAGAAGGGTGGTCAGCAGATCCGTGGCGAGGAAGAGAGGCACGAGCACGGCGGCGGGGACCAAGGCGACGGCGACCGTCCAGCCCAAGGGGACCGCCAGGGCCATGGGAGGAACGACCACGGCCGCCGCCAGCACCGCCGCCAGCGAGCCCCACCAGACGCCCAGACGCCGGGCGGAAACGGGCAGGATCCAGAGCACGGCGGTGAGCAGGAAGGGGAAGAGGACCGCCATCCCGTCCGCCACCAGCTCGACGCCCGGCCACCGGGAGTCGGCGCGCATCATCGCCGCCGAGGACGCCCATCCGCCCCACTGCCGGAAAGCGACGAGGAGCGCCGCCATCCCGCCGGCGGTCGCGAGCCCCGCCATCCAGCCGCGAAACGACGAGCGGGCCACCGTGCCGTTGGCCAGGTCGCCCTGGAAGAGGGCGTCGAAGGCCGCCAGCTTGTGACCCCAGCGCTCGCGGCAGATCGACTCCCCCACCGACCAGGCGAGGGAGGCCAGCAGCGCCGCCGGCAGGATCATGAAGACCAGCTCGAAGAGGACGACGACCCAGGTGTTCTGCTCGCGGGTCAACGACCCGGCGCCGCTGTCCTCCGAGTTCACCCGGCTGGTGAGCAGGACCAGCAACAGGCCCAGCACCGCCACCACGAGGAAGATCTGGACGCCGCGGCGCACCCCGATCTCCCCTTCGTGATAGCGCTTGAGGAAGGGAACCGCGAGCAGGCCGGCCAGCACGAAGAACCAGACGACGCGCAGGAGCCCCAGGATGTTGAGCCCCCGCATCTCGCCGATCAACACCTTCTCCCGCGGATCGTCCAGCCAGTCGCCGAACCCCGTGAGGCGGTCGCCGCCGAAGAACACCTCGACGCCGTGGAAGCTCCCCGCCGCCAGGGGATTGCGGCGGTCGCGATAGCGCAGGGTGAGGTCGGTGCGGGCGGCGAGCTGCTGGCTGCGGACCTCCGGCGGAGCGTAGTGGGAGAGGTCGATCCCCTCCTTGGCCAGGAAGGCGTCGGCCTGCGCCCGCGCCTCCTGCGGCTGGATGGGCGCCCCTTTCGCCTCCGGCTCCAGCCGGTGGCGCAGCCCGAGGACCTTCCCCGCCAGGGAGACCACGGCCTCGTAGGTCCAGTCGTACCGTTGCGCTCCGGGCGGGTAGACGTGAACCCGCCAGGCGACGAGGTGGCCGGGCAGCTCCGAAGCCCACACGTCCCGGGCGCGTCCACCGTCGACGGCGAGTTGGAGCCGGCGCTCCAGCAGGATGTCGCGGCTGAGCTGCGCCACCACATAAGGGTCCCGCACCGGCTCGCCCATGTCGCGCAGGCGCTCGAGGGCGACGTCCACCGCCGCGGCGCGCGACACCGCCCAGCGTTGCGGCAGCAACGGGAAGGCCCGAGGGTAAGCCCAGGCCAGCAGGACCAGCCCGGCAACGCCGGCAAGCAACCAGAGGGCGAGGGAGCGCGGGTTCTTCATGATGGAGGTACGAGGGGAGACTACCGCAGGTTGCCTCGGGCGGGGGCGCTCTGAGCAAGTTGGCGCCCTTGTCCCTCGACCCCCCTCCCGGGAGAAGAGGAGCGGCCCGTCTTTTGCTACTCTCCCCGCCATGGACGAGATCCGACCCGAGAAGTCTCCCGGCCCGGCGCCGGCCGAGGAGAAGCAGGCGGCGGCGGCGGTGGGGCAGACGCCGCGGTGGGGCAAGGGCACCGAGCTCGCCGAGGACGGCCGCTTCCTCGAAGGTCCCCATCCCCGGTCGTACGAGCTGCGCCGCCTGCTGCGCATCGGTGCCGACTTCATCCGCGGCTTCCGCGGCCTGCACTTCGTGGGGCCGTGCGTCACCGTCTTCGGCTCCGCCCGCTTCCAGCAGGACCATCCCTACTACGGGATGGCCCGCGAGATGGGCCGCCGCCTGGGCCGCGCCGGCTTCACCATCCTCACCGGCGGCGGACCGGGCATCATGGAGGCCGCCAATCGCGGCGCCCGCGACGCCGGGGCCCGCTCGATCGGCTGCAACATCATCCTGCCCAAGGAGCAGAGGCCCAATCCCTACCTCGACCGCTGGGTGGAGTTCCGCTACTTCTTCGTCCGCAAGGTGATGCTGGTCAAGTACTCCTATGCCTTCGTGGTCTTCCCCGGCGGCTTCGGCACCATGGACGAGATCTTCGAGTGCGCCACCCTCATCCAGACGGGGAAGATCCGCAACTTCCCCCTCATCCTGATGGGCACCGACTACTGGCAACCGTTGCACGACTTCATCTGCCGCGGCATGGTGGGCGAGGCCACCATCCTGCCGGCGGATTGCGACCGGCTGCTCTTCACCGACTCCCTGGAGGAGGCCATGGAGCGCATCCTGACCGCCGCCACCAAGGAGTTCGGCCTCGTCTGGCAGCCTTCGCCGAAGTGGTATTTCGGCGAGTCGGAGATGAAAGGGAGCCCGGCCCGGGCGACTGCCGGGGCGGCGAAGTAAGTGTCGGCCCTCAAACCCATTTTCCTGCTCGCCGACAGCCAGCTCCTCTTCTGGCGCGACGCGGCCGGGAACCGCCTCCTCGGCCGGGCGCGGGCGATGATCGACGGCGCGCCGAAGGCCGCCTACCTCGGCGCTTCGAACGGCGATCTGCCGGAATTCTACGACCTGTTCGTCGGCGCCATGGCCGAGATCGGCATCCGCGGCAGCGACTGCCGCCACGTCCCCTCGCACCCCGGCCCAGGGGAGTTGGAGCTCCTCGACGCGGCCGATCTCATCCTCCTGTCCGGCGGCGACGTGCAACGGGGATGGCTGGCGTTCGAGGCCTCGGGCCTCAAGGACAGGATCGTGGAGCGCTACTACGCCGGCGCCATCCTCGTCGGCGTCTCCGCCGGCTCCGTTCAGCTCGGCCTCAAAGGCTGGAGCGAAGACGGGATCTTCGACACCTTCCGCCTCGTGCCGTTCGTCATCGACGTGCACGACGAGCCGGCGTGGTCCGGCCTGCAGCGCGCCGTTTCCGCGGCGGGCGGGCGGGCGCGGGGCTTCGGCATCCCCTCGGGCGGCGGCGCCCTCTACCATCCGAACGGCTCGTTGGAGCCCGTCCGCCACGGCTTGACCTCCTCATGAAGCTCTATGCGCTGGGGGACCTGCACCTCCGCTACGACGTGACGCGCCGCGCCCTGCAGGAGCTGCCCGCCCATCCCGACGACTGGCTCATCCTGGCCGGCGACGTGGGCGAGACCGAGTCTCACCTGCGCTTCGCCCTCGCCCACGTCACCCGCCGCTTCGCCCGCGTCCTCTGGGTGCCGGGCAACCACGACCTGTGGACGCTCCCCACGGAGTCGGAGCACCTGCGGGGCGAGGCCAAGTATCAGCGCCTGGTCGCCCTTTGCCGCGAGCACGGCGTGCTGACGCCCGAGGATCCGTTCGTCGTCTGGCCCGGGGACGATCCCGGAAAGGGTCCGGGGCGCATCCTGGCCCCCACCTTCGTGCTCTACGACTACTCCTTCCGGCCGGACTCGGTGCCCATCGAGCAGGCGCTCGAATGGGCGGCCGAGGAGAACCTCCTGTGCTCCGACGAGGTGCTCCTCCACCCTTACCCCTTCGCCTCGAAGATCGACTGGTGCCACGAGCGGGTGCGGCTCACCGAGCCCCGCCTGGCCGAGGCGGCGGGCCGGGGGCCTCTCGTCCTCATCAATCACTTTCCCCTGCGCCAGGACCTCGCCATCCTCCCCCGCATCCCCCGTTTCTCCATCTGGTGCGGCACGCGCCTGACCAACGACTGGCACCTGCGCTTCCGCGCCGAGGTCGTGGTCTACGGCCACCTCCACATCCGGGCCACCCACTACCGGGACGGCGTGCGCTTCGAGGAGTGCTCGCTGGGCTATCCCCAGAACTGGGATGTTGGCCGCGGCATCGAGCCCTACCTGCGCCAGATCCTCCCCCACCAGGACGATAGGCGCTGACTTTGCTCCGAGGTCCCCCCGCCCAAGACCCTCACCCCTGCCCCTCTCCCGCCCCCTCGCCACCCCCCACACCGGGAGAGGGGTCCAGGCTGGGCGGTCTTGCTGTTCGTCCCTGGTGTCCTTGCTGTCCTTTCGGTCCTTTTTTGCTGTTCTCCCTCTTCTCCCGGTGAGGGGGGTGGGAGGGGGCGGGAGAAGAGGGCCGGGGTGATGAGGGTCTTCCCTAGCTGCACCCGCTCGTCGACCCGCAATTCAAGCACTTGTAGCAACTGC
>JBAPYB010000625.1:0-3014 GCA_049284515.1 Thermoanaerobaculia bacterium | reverse complement strand
CCTTCGGGGGGTGTGGCGCCCGGCCCCGGAGTGCTGCCGGCCCACGCTGCCGCTGAGGCGCCTGGGGTTTCTCCGGTGCCTCTGGTTTTTTCCCACTGGGCGATCAGCTTCTGGGCTTCGGCGTAATGGGGATCGTTCGGCGCAATGCCGTGGAGCACGGTGAGCGCGCGGTCGGTCTTGCCCGCCTTGTTCAGCCGCTGGGCGCGCGCGATGGGGTCCGCGGCGGCGGGAGCGGGCGTGGCCGTCGCCTCGGGCTGGGAGTTGGGGAAGAACTGGTCTTTCTTCTCGAAGAGGAAGCCGGCGGCGGCCAGTGCGATGACGAGCACGATTCCGCCTACCACCAGGAAGAGGCGGCGGGCCCGCTTCGGATCGCGCCGGCCCGCGGGCGCCTTGCGGGCCGGGCGGCGCTCGGGTTTCGCCTCGTCCGGCGGCTCCGGTGGAACCAGGATCTCTTCCTTGAGGTCGCGGCCGGCGGCGGGCAGGGGTGTCGCAACGGGCGGCGGCGCCGGCTCGGCATACGTCTCCCGGGTGGTCTCCCTGGTACCGGCGGGGCGGGGCCGCGGCACGTTCCCCGCGTCGAGCTGTTGCAGGTATTCGCGCGCCGCGAAGTAGCCGGGCTGGATCTCCAGCACCCGCTCGAAGGCCTGGCGGGCGGCGCCGAGGTCGCCGGCTTCCAGGTGGGCGACGCCGTCGTGGAAGATCTCCTCCACCTGGCGCTCGGACTCGGCCTTGAGCTTGCGCGCCGCCTCGATGCGGCGGGAGGCCTCCCGGTGGTCGATGTCGATCAGGAAGATGCGGGACCAGGCGTCGATGGCGCCCTGAGGATCGCCGGCGTCGTAGGCGACCTGGCCTTCGTCGAGGAGCTCGTGGATCCGCCGGTCGCTCTCGGAGTCGCCGCCGCCGGAGGCGAGGCTGGTGGGCATCGCCGAGGTCTGGAGGGGCGGCGGGATGACGAATTCCGGCGGCGGCGGTACGGGCGCCGCCGGTCCGGATGCGGTCCAGTGGGCCACGGGGCTGGCGCCGCGGGCGTGCTCGATCTCGGCGATGCCGGGATGGCTGGAATCGAGCGCCCGGGCCTTGTCGAGCAGCCGGCCGACCTCGTCGGTCTGGCCGGCTTGCAGCGCCTGGCGGGCGGCGCCCACGAACTTGAGGACGTAGGGCTCGGCCTCCATCCGCTCCTGGGCCTCGCCGGCGATGCGCTGGAGCTCGGGGTCGGCGGCGAGGGCAGCCTGTTCCTTCTGCGCCCGGGTCAGCAGCTCCTGGAACCGGCGCTGGTCGAGCAGCGACTGGAGCTCGCCGCGCAGGGCGCCGGAGCTGGCGGGAGTGCCGGCCAGGCCGGGCAGGCTGGCGGGGAGCAGGTCGGGAAGATCGAGGCTCAGGCTGTCGAGATCGGCGAAGGGGTCCGGTGGGGCGGCCGCCGCCTGGAGGTCCTGCACGGACACGGGTCCGCTGCTCGTCCGCAGCCGCTCCTGGAGCACGCGGGCCGGCTCGAACTGCGGATCCATGCGCAGCACGAAGTCGCAGCCCAGCAGCGCTTCCTGGCGATTGCCGTTCCGGGCCAGCTCGAGCGTCTGCTCGAACGTGCTGAGGATGCGCTGCTTGACCTCGGACGAAAGGGAAGGGTTCCCAGAGTAATTCATCAGCGGGTTGGCTTCGAGCTTTCTATTGAAGGCGAGGCGTATCGTAGCAGAGGAATTCGCCGCCGTCCAACGGGTCTTGCTGGTATTTTACCTCGCGTGCCGTCGCTCGAGTGCGTCCCCAACGTAAGCGAGGGCCGCCGCCCGGAGGTCGTGGCACGGCTGGCCGCCGCCGCCTCGTCGCCGCCCGGCGTGCGGCTGCTCGACGTGTCGTCCGATCCCGACCACAACCGCTCGGTGTTGACCCTCGCCGGCGAGGCCGAGGGGCTCGTCCAGGGTCTCCTCGCGCTCTACGAGGTGGCGCTCGCCGAGATCGACTTGAGGCGCCACCAGGGGGTCCATCCGCGGATCGGCGCGGTGGACGTCGTGCCGTTCGTTCCCTTGGGGGATACGCCCATGGCGGCGGCGGTCGCGGCGGCCGAGCGGCTCGCCCCGGAGGTGGCGCGGCGCTTCGATCTGCCGGTCTACCTCTACGAGCGCGCGGCGCGGGTCCCCGGGCGTTCGGCCTTGGCCATCATCCGGCGGGGCCAGTTCGAGGGCTTCCCGGCCAAGATCGAAGAGCCGCTGTGGGCGCCGGACTTCGGGCGGCCCCGAGTCCACCCCACGGCCGGCGCCACGGTCATCGGCGCCCGTTTCTTCCTCATTGCCTTCAACGCCGTGCTGGATACGGCGGACGTGGACGTCGCCCGCGCCATCGCCCGCCGGGTGCGGGAGTCCGGGGGCGGGCTGCCGGCGGTGCGGGCGATGGGGGTCTATCTCGCGAGCCGCGGCCGTGCCCAGGTGAGCATGAACCTGGTGGACTTCCGCCGCACGCCGGTCCTCGCGGCCCTGGAGCGGGTGCGGGCCGAGGCCGCGGTGCTGGGGGTGAAGGTGGTGGAGGGCGAGCTGATCGGCCTGATGCCGGAGGAGGCGGCCCGCGGAGTGGTGCAGGAGGCCCTTCAGCTCGCCGGCGATCCCGCCCTCATTGAGGAGCGGCTGCGGCGCCGCTTTTCCAAGACGACGTGAGCCGGACCGGTTGCGGCACCGCCGAGACCCTCATCACCCCGGCCCTCTTCTCCCAGCCTCCCCCCCTTGCCGCCGGGAGAAGAGGGAGAGGTTAGATTGAAAAACAGCTTCGTGTCCTGGTCTTTCTCCCCTCTCTCCCGGCCGGTGGGGGGGAGGCTGGGAGAGAGGGGCCGGGGGAGTGAGGGTTTCGAGGCGGCGGACAAGGATTCGTCCACGAGGCCGCCCGGCGTCACTCCCTGAGCGCCGCCAACAACCGTTGCGGCAGCCCCAAGAAGGAGCCCGAGGACATGGTCACCAGCACGCTCCCCTCCCGCGCCTCCGCCAGCCCCAGGCGCAGCAGCTCGGCGTTGTCGGCGCCCACCTGGGCCGGCA
>JBAPYB010000624.1:0-4103 GCA_049284515.1 Thermoanaerobaculia bacterium | reverse complement strand
GACCACGGCGACGCGGCTGCCGCGCAGGCGGGCCTGGAACTTCGCCCCGCCTGCCGAGGTGAAGCGGGCGAAGTAGCGGATCTGCTGCTCGTAGGCCGCCACCTCCTCCGGCGCCAGGCCGTGGTCGTCCGCCTCCTCGAGCATGCCGGCCTGCTCGAGGTGGCGCAGCAGGGCCTCGACGGCGGCGCGGCTCGCGCCCTCCCCCTCCAGCCGCGCGACCAGGCTCTCCGTCTCGTGCCGCCCGTCGAGCAGCGGCAGCAGGCGGCTGAAGGCGGCGATGGCCGCCTCGTTGCGCAGGTCGAGACGCGACAGCTCGTCCACGCCGCCGCTCACCCGCCAGCGGGACGGCGAGAGCGGGAAGACGGTCAGATGCCCCTTGAGCCTGGGGTGCTTCAGCATGCGTCAGCTCCCGCCCGCCGGCACGGGGCGCCCCACCAGCACCGGCAGCAGGGGGGCCTCCTCGACGCCGTCGACGTCGAGCAGCTCGCTCAACAGGTCGTCGTGGAAACCGCCCAGGAGGCAGGAGCCGAGCCCCAGGGAAGTGGCGAGAAGGGCGAAGTTCTGCGCCGCCTCGCCGGCCTCCAGGAGGATGAGGCGGTAGCCGCGGTCGCGGTACTTGACCGTGTTGCGGCGGAAGGCCGCCGTCATCACCAGCGCCAGGGCGGCGTTGTCGATGTCGACCCCTTCCCAGGCCAGGACCTGCTTGAGCGTGGCGAGCGGGTTCCCCGGCCGGACCAGGTCCAGGCCGCCGGTCTCCACCGAGTAGTGATAGATGCCCGGCGCGATGCCGTCGACCCGGAGCGCCGCGACGTAGAGCTCCAGCGGGTAGAGCGCGCCGCCGGAGGCCACGGCGCGGAAGGGCCCCTGCCGGTCGGTCTTGCCGTAGGTGAAGAAGAGCAGCCGCGCCAGCTCCTCGCGGCTGAGCGGCTCGCCGGAGAACCGGCGGACCGAACGGCGCTCCGCGATCGCCCGCTCCAGCTCGTTGCGGGCCTCGACCGGCGGCAGCTCCTGGCGTTCCATCAAGGTGTAGACCTTGTAGGCCTGGTCGATCGTCTGCTGGGCGGTGTGCGAGCGGGTGAAGTTGACGATCCACGCCGAGTAGGCGCGGCTGGTCAGCGGACCGAGCTTGGTGTTCTCGTGGAAGACCTCGTAGAGCGGGTCCTTCCCCGCGGACTGCGTGAGCTGCTGCATGGTCCTCCGGTCGCTTCTCGCCACGGTGTGCCGACTCCTTTCAGGCGCCCTAGGGGAACGGGTGGGGGAAGGGATTGAGCCCGCCGTCGCGGCGCCAGCCGCGCCGCTCCCAGCCGAGCCGGGACGGCGCTTCGAACAGGCGGCGGGCGCCGAGGAACGGGGTCCGGTGGTCGCCGTGGAGCGGCACCAGGCCGGGGACCATCACCCGCACGGCGACGAAGCCGACCTCGGCGATGTCGGGCGTCGTGATGTCGGTGACGATCACCTCGTACCCCGCGTCGCGCAGGCACGCCAGGCAGTGCTCCAGGTCGGCGAGCACGCGGCCGGACGAGCGGTCCGCGATCGCCGACAGGGCGACCCGCTCCTCGCAGGCGTCGCAGAAGGCGAAGGCCGGCGGGATGAGGTCGGGACGCTTCAGATAGGTGAGGAAGTGATAGTCGAAGGTGGTCAGGTTGGAGAAATCCGCCGCCGGCTGCCAGTCCTTCTCGCTGTCCATCAGATAGCGGAAGTAGGGGAAGGCCTGTGCGGCCTCGAGCATGCTCTTGCGCAACGCCTGCCGCGGTGACACCCGCGCCGCGGTGCCCACGCAGGCGACGGGGCCGAACTCGCACTGCCGCCGCATTACCAGGAAGGTGACGGGGACGCCCACGTCGGTGGTGATGTCGAAGATCTTCACGTCGACGCTGGGCCGGTCCGCCCACAGCCGGGTGCGGAGCTCCCGCTGGACGCCGTCGTCGTCGACCTCGATCCGGCGGCCGATCTGGCGGTGCTGCCAGGCGAGGGTGAAGGCGTCCCGCTCGATGATCTCCAGCAGGCCGCCCAGGATGGCCTCTTCCCGCGTCCCCCCGGCCGCCAGCCCGGTGGAGGCGTTGAAGCCGATCTTCGCCTCCCCCTCCTCCGGCCGGTAGTTCAGGTAGACCAGCGAGGCAGGGACCAGGCGCGGCCGGCGCTCGCTGAGGGAGTAGCCCCACATCCAACTGATCCGCGAGCCGTCGTCGAAGTAGTCGGGGCCGTGCGCGCCGAAGCTCGCGATCTGCTGGCGGGAGAAGAGGCGCAGGAGGTCGGGCGACACCGCGTCCTCCGCCAGCTCGCGATACGAGCCGACGACCATCGCGTCGCGGTCGTAGAAATAGGCGCAGTAGCGCTCCGCCGCCTCGCCGATGGCCGAGGCCAGCGCCGTCACCGCGTCGTCGCCGGCGCCGCCGGCCTTGAGAGGCAGACCGTCGCTCGGGTAGCGCGCCACGTCCGCCGGCAGCACCCCGGCGGCGAAGACGGCGGGATCCTGCGCTTGCCAGCGGGTCTCGGCGATCTTCCGAATCAGGCCGACCTTCGACGAGATCAGGCGCCTGCCGCGCCGGATCGTCTCCCCGGCGTCGCTGGCCGGCACGTCGCGCAGCTCAAGCTCGACGTGGGGCGGTGGCGCCGTCTTCATGGTTCACGACCTTCCAGGGGTGTACCGCGGGGCTCGGCGACGGACCGCGGTCCAGCGCCGGCAGGCGCAGCACTTCGTGCAGCTCCGTCTCCCAGGTCCAGAAATTGACGGTGAGGAACTTGCCGAGCAACTGCGGCACCTTGATCTCGGTGGCGAACTTGACCAGCTCGATGACGGCGATGCCGGCCAGCAGGTCGTACGCGGCGTGGAGCCCGCCGAGCGCCGCCGGCGGCTCCGTGGCGCGCACGTGCGCGTCGAAGGCGAGGTACTCTGGGTAGCGGGGCATGTTGCCCCGCAGCCGCGCCTCCAGGCTGAGGTAGGACGCCGTTTCGCCGGGCACGAAGAAGGGGCCGACCCAACCCTCCTGGAGGTCGAGATTGCGCACCAGCAGCCAGGGTAGGAGCCGCTGCTTCGACAGCGCGTCGACCGCCTCCATGAGCAGCGGGTCGTGGGCTTCCTGGCAGACGACGAGGACGCGGGGGAGATCGGACGCGGCGGGCCAGACCTCGCCGGGGTTCAACTCCACGACCGAGGTGCGTGGCCGCGGCCCGCTCAGCCCGTCGGCCCAGGCGCCCGCCTGCGCCGGCCGGCGCGACAGGATGACCACCTCGCCGAAGCCGGCGCGCGCCAGTTGCCGGTACAGGCTCTCGCCCAGGGGGCCGTCGCCGAGCAGCGCCACGCGGCTGGCGAGCAGCGCCGCCTGGAATTTCGCGCCCCCCTCCTGGGTGAAGCGGGAGAAGAAGCGGATCTGGTCCGCGAACCGGTCCAGCACGTCGGCGGGCAGGCCGCCGGCATCGGCCTCCTCCAGCAGCGATACCGCCTCGAGCTGCCGCAGCACCGCGGCGGCCGCCCCGCGGTGGATGCCGGCGTTCTCCAGCGCCTGGAGGATGTCCTCGCTCGCCGTCCGGCCGTCGAGATACGGCAGCAGCGCGCCGAAGGCGCGGATGGCGCGCTCGTCGGTCAGCCTGACGCGCCACACCTCGTCGCTGCCGCCACGCAGACCCCAGGTGGTCGCGGAGAGCGGAAAAACCGACAGGAACGTCTTCAGCCGCGGAAACTTGATCACTTTTCCTCCTCGTGACGGCTGCACCGTTGAAATTCAAGCGTAGGGGGCTGGCCTGAGTTCGCGGTTCCGTCTAGATACGATGACTATCTACGGCTTAACTAACCACTACTAACCACCACTAACCGGGAGGGTCGGCAGCTGGCCCGAATTGGAGCACATACCACAGCTACAGGCGCAAACCGCTTCGGCCGCGAGCTCAGCGGCGTCGTCGACCAGAACGTCGATCTCAACGAAGGTTTCTTCCATGCTTGTCACCTCCTTTCGTCATGAAATTGCGACCACAGACCGTTGCCCCCTACGACTTCGATTCGACTCGGAAACGTTGATTTTTCACGGACGCCGCCGTCCGAAAACTGTGCTTGCAGCGCCGCGGCCGGCCCGGCGGCCACGGCCACCAGGCGCTCGGGATGGAGG
>JBAPYB010000623.1:0-11728 GCA_049284515.1 Thermoanaerobaculia bacterium | reverse complement strand
GACCGTGAACGGTGGGCCTCGCTGCCGATCCGCCCCCCCTCGGCGAGCCGGGCGAGCGCCTCCTCCAGGTCCGGCAGGCCGGAGCGGGCCTGGAGCTCGGCGACGCTCATCCGCCCGCCCTCGCGCAGAGCCTCGACGATCGCCGTCTCCTCGGGGGTGCGCGGCAGGCCCATGGCGCCGGCGTCGGTGAGCCAGACCTTGCGGTCGCCCCAGGGCGGCAGGTCGGAAGGGAGCATCGACCGCACGACCTCGCCGAGCGGCGCCAGATAGTAGTCGGCCACGAAGCGGGCCAGCGCCAGAAGGTCCGCGGTGAGCACTGGCTCGCGGTCGAGGACCTCCTCGATGGGTCGGATCGTCATCCCCTCCGGCCGGCGCTCGTGAACGTCCACGATCACCCCCGTCATCCGGCGCCGCCCCATCGTCACCCGCGTGCGCACTCCGGGCACCGCCTGCGAGGCCCAGGAGGGAGGGATGGCGTAGACCAGAGGGTCCGGCAGGGGGACGGGGAGGGCAACGTCGGCGAAGGTTTCCATGATCGAGTCCGCGAGAGGAGGGGTTGGGGTGGTGAGGGGCCCGGCAGGCCGGAGACGCCTGGGTCTGGGTCACGACTCCCGGTGGCCCGACCGACATTCCTCCGAGCAGTACACCTCCGCCCCCTTCCCCGCCACCGCCCGCGAGGCGGGGACGAAGGTGCCGCAGGCGGCGCAGGGGAGGAGGATTTCCGGCGTGGGCGGGCGGACGGGGGGCGGCGGATCGGGGCGAAGGGCGCCGGTGGAGACGGCGGAGCGGAGCTTCTGCATGAAGCTCCCCACCGCCATCCAGAGGACGTAGAGGAGCAGGCCGAGGACGAGCAGGCGGCCCATGGGTTACGCCGCGGTGCGCTGTTTCGCCACCGCAGCCGCGAGCTGGGCCACGTTCGGATTGTTGGGTTGCATCTGCTGGAGCTTGGCGAGGACCGGCTCGGCCTCATCGTACTTCTTGAGATCGAAGACCAGCACGACGACTTCGTCGAAATAGGCCTTCCAATGGTCCGGGGATATCTTCTTCGCCTGTCTGAACCGCTTCAGGGCCTCGTCGAACTGCTTCGTCCCCCGGTAGCAGATCCCGAGATCGGTGAGGACGTCGGGATCGTCCGGCTTGATCTCCAGGTAGTGGCTATAGAGTTGAATGGCCTGCTGCCAGTCGCTGATGTCCGAGTGCAGGTCGGCGAGCCGCCGGAGGGCCACGGTGTCGTTGGGGTTCTTCGCCAGGGTGGCCCGCAGCTCCTGGACCTCCTGCACGACCGGCCCGGTACCGCCGTTGGCGGGGGGAGCAGCGCCGTCGGCGGGAGCCTGACCGTCCTGCCCGCCATCGGGTGGAGCGCCCTGCTCGCCGCCGGGAGCGACGATCTGCGCCCGCAGCTCCGGCGTCAGGCGCGGCGGCTGGCGGGTGGCCATCACTTCATGGAGCAGGTACCCCGTGATGAAACCCACGAGGGCGCCGATGGTCAGGAACAGCACATTGTCTCGGTTCACGGCAAGGCTCGCTTTCCCGCTCGGGCGGACAGGTCAGGGGATTGTACCCAAAAACACGAAGGCCGCTCGGACGAGCGGCCTTCGTGGAGACTTATCGGTGGGTCGATGCGTCAACTGGCAGCCTTGGCCCGCAGCCGTTTCTCCAGGCTGTTGTTGAGCGCCTGCTCCACCAGTTGCTCCGCCTCGCGCTCGATGATGCCCTTGACGTGGGCGACCTCGCTGACGATGAAGTACTTGGCCCGCTCGTACATCTTCTTTTCGCGGAACGAGAGGCTCTTGCGCTGCGAAACGAGCCGCAGGTTCTTGAGCACCTCGGCGACGTCGGTGAGACGCCCGGTCTTCATCTTGTCGAGGTTCTGCTTGTACCGCCCCTTCCAGTCCTTGTACGTGTCGATATTGCCGTCCTCGAGGATATCCAGGAGCGCGCGGACCTCGCGCGTGTGGCACAGCGGACGCAAGCCGACCAGCTCAAGGTTGGATTTCGGCACCATCACTTTGGAGTTGTTGGCAAGGAGACGGAGATGAAAGTAGAGCTGCTCCACCCCGTCCATGTGGCCTGGCTCGATCTTCTCGACCAGGGTTACACCGTGGTTGGGGTATACCACCTTCTGACCGACTCTGAATGTCACGTCGAGACCCCCTTAATTGGATGCAGATGATGGAGCTGCGGTAAGTAAGTCGCTGAGGGACTTCCGCTTACGTCTCTTGTTATACACCGGAACAGGCCTTCCCGTCAAGCCGGGGCTCTGCGGGAAGTGGCCGTAACCGAGGCGTCACACGGTAAAAAGGGGCCGATTCAGGGGACTGAGGGGCGGTTGACACCCCGGGACGTAGTCCCTACGATTCCCGCTTGGCCTTGGGACCTGCCGGAGTGGCGGAATGGCAGACGCAGCGGACTCAAAATCCGCCGCCCCCTGCGGGCGTGTGGGTTCGACTCCCATCTCCGGCACCAAGGGCTTCAGCTCAGGTATGAGAGCAAGAAACGGAGGGGCACCGGCCGGCGCCCCTCCTCCGAGAACCGCTAGAGAGATCTGGACTTCGCTTTGGTGTGGGCCACGTCGACCCCAGAGCAACCGCGGCTCCCCGCTGGTGCAGTTATTCTGTGCCGCCGCCGCGCAGGCGCTCGATTTCGGCGCGCAGGCGGGCAAGCTCGGATTCGGCGGCCTGGCGGGCCTCGGCTTCCTTGGCGGCCCTCGCTTCGGCGGCCTGGCGGGCCTCGGCTTCCGCTTGGCGGGCTTGGGCCTCGAGCTTCCTCTCCTGCTCTTCCTCCTTGGAGGTCCGCAGAAGCTCCCCGGTCGCGGCGTCGCGGATCACCACCCCGTCCCCCTCCGGCGACACCGCGAACCACAGACCCGTCGTCTCGGAGAGCAACCGGCCCTGCTCGTCGGGCACGATCGGCTGGTAGACGCCAGACGGGTCCAGCCGGTAGCCGGAGATCCGGTACGGTTCCGGCCGCCGGCGCGGCAGGACCACCAGCAGGTACTCGGGCACCCCGCGCCGCTGATAGAGCGCCACCTTGTCGACCTCGTCCACCTCCCGGATGCGGCGGTCCCGCGGCGAGATCACCTCGACGATCAGACGCGGCACCGCCCCCTGCTTGACCACGTCGAAGGTGGTGAGGTCCCGATCCGGACGGCGCGCTCCCTGGATCACCGAGACGTCCGGAGAGGGGTTCGGAAAACCAGGGCCGAGACGGTGCTGAACGTCGTTCAAGACCAGGATGTCCGGCCGGGAGCCGAACCACCGCCGCAGCCGGTCGGCCACGTCGGGAGACACTTCACTGTGCTCTCGTCCCTGCAACCATTTGTCTCCGAACCGCGGATTGAGGTAGTCCTCGGGTGTCAGCCGGGTATGTCTCAGCTCCATCCGGCCGTCCGGCAGCTCGACCCAGCGCTCGAGCAAGGCAGCTCCGCTCTCGCTCTCATCCCCGCCCGGGCCGGCCGTCGATGGGCGATCCTCGCGTTGCAGGGCTCGCAGGTTGAGCTCGGTCATGGTCCCCCGAGTATAGGGAGTTTCTCCCGGTCGGTCAAAGATAGCGTATTTCGGAGTCCGGTGTGGGTTCGAC
The DNA here is from genome assembly GCA_049284515.1 of Thermoanaerobaculia bacterium. GTDB lineage: Bacteria > Acidobacteriota > Thermoanaerobaculia > Multivoradales > UBA5704 > DATARR01. Next base: position 8,149 of record JBAPYB010000623.1, on the reverse strand, counting down.
TCCCTCGAAAGGGCACCTGACGGCGCCTCTAACGACCGGTTTCCAGCGTAACTTCCAGCTCCGTCGTGGTGAGCGGCGCCAGGCTCGTCGCGGTCAGGAAGCCGTTCGGCAGGCCCGCGGCAATGAGATCCGGGTTGGTGGCCTCCGCAAGATAAACGTCGTAGTTGCCGGGAGCAAACCCGGCCAGGAACAGCCGTCCTCCACCGTCCGTGGCGGTAGGGAGATGCAGGCCGCTCAGGTGCAGGGCCACGACCTCGTTGGGAATGACGACCCCATCCTTCCGCATGAAGACGTCTTTTCCCGGTACCGGCTTGCGCTGGGCATCGGCGAAGCGCAGCTCGAGAGAAGCCGGCAGCTCGGCACAGTGCAGCACCAGCTCTTCGGCCGAGGCCGTCAGGTCGAAGGAGGTCAGCGGACAACCGGCCCCGGTGGCGAAGACCCGCGTTGGCGCTCCGTCTACGGCCGCGAGCTCGAACCGGCCCTCGCCGTTCACGACGGCAATCCCCAGGGGAGTGGCCCTGCCCCCCGGCTCCAGGCGGTAGCTGACGAGAGAGGCTCCGGCCGCCGGGCTGGCGGACGAGTTGAGGAGCTTACCCGCGAGGAGACCCGTCCGCTTCAGGTGCACGATCAGGGGCGGCGGGTAGGCGTCCGGATGCGCCTCCACCTCGATGGGCGGCGGCTCAAGATAGCCGGCTTTCAACGTCTTCACCGTTCCCCGGCCATCCTCCGTCAGAGGGAAGGAAAAAGAGCCCTTCTCATCGGTTCGAGCGAGCCGGTGATAGTGGTTCCAGGAGAGGAAGACCGAGGCACCCGCCACCGGCCGGTCGCGATCGTCCAGGACGATTCCGGCGACATCGTGCTCTTCCAGGAAGAAGTCGACTCGCTCCTCGGAGCTCTCCAGCCTGAGCCGTTTGAATCCGGCAGGCGTGCCCGCAGGCGTTCGGACTCCCACGTAGTAGTCCCCAGGTGACCAGAGGAGAGTTTCGAACTCTCCCTCTTCGTTGGTAGTTGCCTCCGCCTGGGCGTCCCGGCTGGTCGCGTTCGGCTTGATCTCGTCTTGATCGGAAAAGGTGACTCCATAGGAAAAGGCCGGCTGCGAGCCCCGGCGAACGCTGCCGTGGACTCTGATCGCTGACATTGGCACCACCGTGGTCGTCTCCTCGCCGCTGTTCATGACCACTGTACGATCCAGGAACGATCGCTTTCCGCTCATCGCCAGGCGCAGGGTATAGGGACCCGGCGCAATCTTGCCGGAGCGACAGATTCCCTCTCCATCTGTCGTTCCTTGGAAATGGACCTTGGGCTCCGGAGCTGGTCCTCGCGGATTGGCGTCGTACTCCAGCACCCGGCAGTCCACCCCCCGCACCGGCTTGCTCTCCACGGTGACTACAGCCCGCAGCCTGCCGCCCTCTTCCAACTGCGCGTCGCGGACAGCGAAGGTACCGGGCGATGCCGAGATCCCTTCCTCCCGGTGAGGCACGAAGTTGGGGTGGTCCACGGCGGCCGCGGCGAGGAGATGAGGAACGCCCGAAAACAGTGCCAAGCCAGTTTTTCCGGAGATCCGCCGCTCTTTCTGCCCCCCAGCAGAGAATCCTTCCATGGCGCCCAGGTCGACCTGTGCACCTTGCACGGGAGCTCCCTCTTTCTCTGTCCGGCAACGCACGACGAGCGACCAGCCAGAATGGGGATGGTAGACGAGCCGCTCACTACCGCCGGGCCTGGCGCTCAGGAGTTGGAGATCCGGAGCCCGTCCGGAAGCCGCCAGCGAGACCAGATGATCTCCAGACGGCACCTTTAGAGTCGAGCCGCCTCGCACCTCTCCCCGAAACGACGGCGTACGGAAGGTGGGATCGTCCTGCGGATAGAGCGAGACCGTGAGGTTCTCCTCGGAGCTGCCGGCGACTTGGAGGAGGGCTTTCCGCGGCACTGCGAGCAGCAGATCGCCGTTCACCCCCTTCTTGAGGCTCTGCCGGGGAGAGGAGACCGGTCCGTGATCCGGGCCCTCGACCCGCACCGAGACAAACTCCAGCGGCACCACGCTCCGGGACGCTCGACTCGGCGAGCAGTCACTGCGGGTGCCGATTTGAAAACAGACCTCCACCTCACCGGTGACTTCCCTGCCGCGGTCGTCGACCAGTTGCAGCACTCTGGACTTTGTCTCGGCGTGGATGGGGGCAAGAACGAGGGCCCCTGACAGCAGAACAAGGACGATCCAGTGAACAGCCGCTACCAGGGACGAGCTCTCAGTAGCCATGAGCTCTTCGTTCAACTTCGGGCGACGAGAGTTTGAACCTTCACGATTCTCACCGGAGACGCTGGGCTTGTGGGTGCTGAACAACGGTCTTGGCTGCTGGCACCGAAAGCCCATTGATCTGCCTGGGAGGGTAAAGCCGCGCTGCAATCAATTTCCTGGCATTCTCCGCAACTACCTCGAAAACAGAGGACATTGCTGAAGGCAGTGAAGCCACAATTCATACAATCTGGCCACCAAGCCATGCTGCAGACGGTGTGGCAGGCCCCAGCCCTTCCAGAGCCGAGGAACAGGAACAGAACAACTCCAATCCACGGATACAGGGAGCGGGAGCGCACCAAGCCCATGAGGCACCTCCTTCGAGTTGCCCTATAATACTAAGGAAATTTCGCAAACGTCAACTGGATGCTACAACGGACCCACCCCTACTCGTAGCGCAGCGCTTCGATGGGGTCGAGCCGCGAGGCCTTGGCGGCGGGGTAGATGCCGAAGAAGATGCCGACGATGGCGGAAAAGCCGATGGCCAGGAACACCGCCCAGATGGGCACGTGGGCGGCCGGGAAGTTGGGGATGAGCTTGGCGGTCATCACGCCCAGGCCGTAGCCCAACGCCAAGCCGATGCCGCCGCCGACAAGGGAAAGGGTGACGGCCTCGATGAGGAACTGAACGAGCACGTCCTGCCGGCGCGCGCCGACCGCCTTGCGCACGCCGATCTCCCGCGTCCGCTCGGTGACCGAGACCAGCATGATGTTCATGATGCCGATGCCGCCCACCAGCAGGGCGATCCCCACCACGCCGCCCACCACGGCGGTGATGCTGCCCAGGATGGAGTTGACCGTGTCCAGGATCTCGTCCTGGGTCTGGATCTGGAAGTCGTCCGGCTCGGACGACGGAATGCGGTGACGCTGGCGCAGGAGGCGGGTCATGCCGTCCTTGACCTGCTCCACCACGCCGGCGCTCTCCGCCTGGATACGGATCTGCACCTGGTCGCCGGCATTGCGGCCGAAGAGGTTGAGCGCCGAGTCGAAGGGCACGAAAGCCAGGTCGTCGGCGTCCATCCCCAGGCTCTGCCCCTTGTGCTCCATGACGCCGATGACGGTGGCCGGGTAGCTTTCGAGATAGATCTCCTTGCCCAGGGGATCGGGTCCCAGGTTCAGCTCTTCCACCACTCTCGTGCCCACCACCACCACCTTGTGGCGGTTCTCGAGATCGAGCTTGGAGAAGAAGCGCCCCTGGTCCACCGATTGATTGGTGACGTCCTGCCAGTTCTCGTTGACCCCGATGATGCCGAAGGGAGTGTGCTTGCGGTCCTTGTATTTGAGGGTGGCGCGGCCGAAGATCGAAGGCGTCAGCATCTTGACGCCGGCGACCTTTTGATCGATGGCCTGGCTGTCGTCGTAGGTCAGCTTCACCTGGCGCACCACCATGCCGGGGAAGTTGCGCTCGGTCTTGGCCTGGACGAGGATGAAGGTGGCGCCCACGCCCTGGAGCTGCTGGGTGATGGTGTACTGCAGCCCCTGGACGATCGAGACCACGGCGATCACCGCGGCAACGCCGATGATGATGCCGAGCGTCGTCAGGATCGAGCGCATCAGGTTGGCGCGGAGCGCCCCGAAGGCGATGCGGAAGTTCTCCAGGAAGACCAAGGGGCCGCCTTTCCTCGTTCAGGAGACCGGTGTTTGCGCCGCTGGCACCGGGGATGCCGCCGCGGGCGCCGGACCGCCACGGGACAGCCCCCGCGCCGTCACCTGGTCGGAGACGACCTTGCCGTCCTTGAGCAACACCTTGCGCCAGGCGTGCTCGGCGATGTCCGGCTCGTGGGTGACCAGCACCACGGTGTTGCCGGCCTGATGGAGCTCGTCGAACAGGGCCATGATCTCCTCCGAGGTGGTGGAGTCGAGGTTGCCCGTGGGCTCGTCGGCGAGCAGGATCGACGGATCGTTGACCAGCGCACGGGCGATGGCGACGCGCTGGCGCTGGCCGCCCGACAGTTCGTTGGGCTGGTGGTGCATGCGCGTGCCGAGGCCCACCTTCTCCAGGGCCCGGCGGGCGCGGTCCCGCCGTTCGCCCCGCGACAGCCCGGCGTAGATCAGCGGCAGCTCGACGTTGTGCAGGGCGTCGGTGCGGGCCAGCAGGTTGAAGGTCTGGAAGACGAAGCCGATCTCCTTGTTGCGGATGGCCGCGAGCTGCGAGTCGTCGAGCTCCTGGACGGCGACGCCGTTGAGCACGTAGCTGCCGGAGCTCGGGGTGTCGAGGCAGCCGACGAGGTTCATCAGCGTCGATTTGCCGCTGCCCGAGGAGCCCATGATGGCCACGTACTCCCCGCGCTCCACCTCGAGGTCCACGCCGTTGAGGGCGCGCACCTGCTCGGCTCCCATGTCGTAGACCTTGTGGATGTCCTTCAGCTCGATCAGCCCCATCTCCAGCCCTTAGCCTTTCTTGGCCGAATCCGTAGCGGTTCCGGCCTTGCGATCCTCCTCTTCGGAGGTCTTGCTGACGGTGACGGCGTCGCCGTCCTTGAGGTCCTTGAGCGTCCGGTAGGGGCCGGTGACGAGCTGTTCGCCGGCCTTGGCGCCGGAGGTCAGCTCGACGTGAGTCTCGTCGGAGATCCCGGTCGTCACCCGCCGCTGGTGGGCCTTGCCCTGCTCCACCACGAAAACCACTTTGACGGTGTCCCCCTTCTTGCCGCTGCTGGACTTGGCGGCGGCCTTGTCGCCGGCGTCGCCCGTGGGCTCGCGCTCCACCACCGCCTGAATGGGCACCACCAGCGCATTGCTGTTGGCGGCGGTGTGGATCTCGGCCCGCACCGACATGCTGGCCCGCAGGTTCGGGTCCGGATCGTCGAGCAGGATCTTGACCTTGAAGAAGGTGACGTCCGGCTGGTTCGCCCGGTTGAAGCCCGAGCTGCCCACCTCCACCACCTTGCCGTGATACTCCTTGGACGGGATCGCATCGACCTTGAGCAGGGCCGTCTCGCCCAGCTTGACGTTGACGATCTCCGTTTCGTCGACGTCGACGGTGGCGAGAATTTCCGACATGTCGGCGATGGTGCCGATCACCGACGCCGGGTTGTTCATGGTGCCCGAGACGACGACCTCCCCCTCCTTGGCGTTGAGGGCGATGATGCGGCCGGTCAAGGGCGCATAGATGGTGGTCTTGGTCAGGGCGTCCTGCGCGTTGACGAGGTTGGCCTGGCTGCTCTGCACCTGCTCGCGGGCGGAGTCGAGCTGCAGGCGGGCAGAGGCCTCGGCGAGGGTGGCCGCATCGAGCTGTTCGCGGGTGGCGATGCCGTCGGCGGAGAGCTTCTGGGCGCGGTTGAGCTTGACGCGGGAGTCGGCGAGGGAGACCTGGGCCTGCTGGACGGCGGTCTCGGAGCTGCGGAGCTGGGCCGCCCACTGGTCGCGCTGGGCGATGAAGGCCTGCTGCTCCAGGCGCAGGAAGGGCTTGCCCTTCTCGATCCAGTCCCCCTCCTGCACCCAGAGCTTGTCGATCTTGCCGATGACGTGGGCCGAAATGTTGACCTTGACGCGCGGCTCGAGCCCGCCGCTCGCCTTGACGATCTGCGACACGTCGCGCCGCGCCACCTCCTCGGCATATACCTTGGCGCCCTTGTCATGGTTCTGGGCGCGGATGCTGCCATAGACGATGGCCGCCAGCACCAGCACGACCAGGGTCCCGATCGCGATCTTCTTCACAGGGACTCCTTCAACGCAGGGCCGCCAGGCCGACGCGGACGCCGACGAAGAGCAGCGTAACCAGGATGACGACCAGGGCCGCGGTCTTCGTCGACAACCGCGGCGACAGCGCCTTGTAGCCGATGATCGAGAGCACCAGGGTCCAGAGGGTAAAGAAGTCGACGCTGGCATAGAGCGCCGTCACCCACGCCTTGGCGTTCTCCGGGGCGAGGAAAGCCAGGTTGGACTGCAGGAAGGTGCCCGATTTGACGTCCGCATAGCCGAGCGACGGCTTGCTCAGGACCACCGGCAGAGTGAGCAGCCCCATCACCACCGACGGCAGCCCCGAATGCAGGCCCACGGCGAAGCTCGACTTGTAGCTGAAGTCGGCCCCCAAGAGCTTGAAGACGACCCAGTAGATGAGCGCCGCCAGCAGCGAGAAGATGATGATGACGACCGGCACCGAGACGGCGGTGATGGCGGGCCCGACCTTTTGCATGACCTCGATCTGCTTGTCGAGCATGGCCGGGTCCACGTCCCGCCCCTTCTCCTTCGCCGCCTGGGTGATCACGTCGTGGTAGTCGGTGCGCATCGAGACGACGTAGGCCACCCCGGCCGACACCGCCAGGATCAACAGCAGCGCCGCTCCCCAGGTGGGGCGCGCGGCGATCGAGCGGAACGTCTTGACGGGTGCAACGAGGGCGCCCAGCAGGCGCCCGAAGCTCGTGTCTTCCATCGCCATGGCCTTAGTTCTCCCCGGGCAACTTGTCGCGGCGCAAACTGAAGCGGTTCAGGCTCGGATCGTCGGGATCGTCGATGGTGACCCCATCCTGCGCCGGCAGCTTGCCGATGGCCCGGTAGTACTCGGCGAGCGCCGTGCGATAGCCCACGATGGCCTGCACCTGGACGCTGCGGGCCTGGGTGAGCTGGTCCTGGATCGAGGTGATGTTGAAGCTGGTGGACATGCCGTTCTCGTAGCGCTTGCGCTCCGCTTCCAGGTTCTTCTGCTGGTACTCGGTGGACTTGGCGGCCGCGTCGATCTGCTTGGCCGCCGTCACCACCCCGCGGGCGGCTGTCCGCACCTCGGTGGCGACCACGTTCTTCTCCGACTCGTAGAGGAGCTTGAAACGGTCGATGTCGAGGTTGGCGCTGGCGCTCTGGGCGCGTGCCGAGCGGTTCTGGAGCGGGTAGGCGAACACGAGCTGGGCCTGCCAGGTGCTGAAGCCCAGGCCGGTGACCTGGCTGAAGGTGTCGTTGAAGGTCGTCGCCGAGCCATTGTAGCCGTAGCTGACCTGCAGGCCGAGCGAGGGCTTGAGCAGGCCGCGGAAATAGTCGGCGTTGAGCTTCGCCAGAGCGAGCTGCAGATCCTGGCTCCGCAGCTCGGGCCGCGAGTCGTAGGCGGTTTTGATGGCCTCGTCGACGTTGATTGCGATGCGCTCCGTCTCCGGCCGGGTGGTCGGCTCGATGGGGGTCTCCCACAGGCTGCCCGACGGCACGTTCAACAGGCGGCGGAGCACGTCCTCGGCATTGCCGACGGCCGCCGCGGCGCCGATGATCGTCCCTTCGCGAGTGGCGATGGCCGCCTCGCTCTGCACCAGCTCCAGGGGAGCCATGGTGCCGACCTCGACCTGGATGCGGTTGCGCTCGTGCAGCTCCTTGGCGAGGCCGAGGCTCTCCTCCGCTACGCTGAGCTGGTCCTTGGCCTGGACCAGGTTCCAGTAGGCGTTTTCCACCTGCTGAATGGTCGCCGTCACCTGCAGGTTGAACTGCTGGCGGCCGACGTCGCTGTTGTTGCGGGCGATGAGGATGCCCCGCTCCGTGGCCAGCCGCCCGAAATTCTGCAGCAGCGGCTGATTGTAGCTGAAGCTGAAGCCGGAGTTGAACAGCGTGGCCGCGCTGCGGAAGGGGCTGTTGTTCACCGATCGCTGGTTGGTGAAACCCAAGGTCAGGTCACCGCCGGTGGGCACCCGCTGGGTGAAGCTGAAGTTCAGGTTCTGAACGTCGTTCTTCGACCCGTTCACCTGGGAGACGGCCGGTGAGGTCGAGGAGAAATCCGACAGCGTGGCGTTGGGCAGCAGATCGTAGATCCCCAGGCTCTGGACGATGCTCAGCCGTTGCTGGGTGCGGGTATAGCGCTGCACGACGAGGTCGAGGTTCTGGCGCAGGGCGATCTCGACCGCCTGGTCGAGCGAGAGTTGCACTTTCCCGGCCTTGACGTTCAGGG
>JBAPYB010000622.1:0-4076 GCA_049284515.1 Thermoanaerobaculia bacterium | reverse complement strand
GCGCGGCCCAGGGCCTCGCGGCCGGCGCGCAACGGCTCCAGGGCCTCGCGCAGCAGGGTGCGCCGCAGGTCGTCCAGCATCTGCTCGGCCCGGGCCATGCGCTCCACCAGGAACTCGGCCACCTTGGTCGGGGTCTTGAACGCGGTATGGGCCACCATGTCGGCGATGGCGCGGTCGATCTCGTGCCCCAACCCGGTGAGGACGGGAAACGGCGCGCGGGCGACGGCCTCGGCGATGGCCCGGCTGTCGAAGGCCGCGAGGTCGGTGCGCGAGCCGCCGCCGCGGATCAGCACGGCGCAGTCGATGGCGAGGCCGGCGAGCGAGGCCAGGGCCGAAACCACCTCGCGCTCGGCGTCCCGCCCCTGCATGGCGGCGTGGACGAAGATCACCCGGAAGCCGTAGCCGCTCTCCGCCAGTCCTGAGAGGAAGTCATGGTAGGCCGCGCTCCCCTCGGAGGTGATGAGGGCGATCGACAGGGGCAGGTCGGAAAGCGCCAGGCCCTGGTTGAGCTCCAGCAGGCCGGCCGCGGCGAGAGCCGCGAGGGTCTCCCGCCGCCGCCGCTCCATCTGGCCGAGCGAGAAGGCCGGATCGACCTCGCGCACGCAGAGCTGCAACCGGCCGGACGGCGCGTAGAAGTCGAGGGTCCCCCGGCAGCGGATCTGCACGCCGTCCACCAGCCGCTGCTGGGAGGCGGCGAGAAGGCGCTGGACCTTGAGGAAGTCTCCCTTCCAGATCACCGCGTCGAGCTTGCCGACGATCTCGTCGCGCTCCCCTTTCTCCACCAGCTCGAAATAGACGTGGCCGCGGGCGCTGGGGCGCACCCGCTGGGCCTCGCCCACCACCCAGACGGCGGGGAACGCCTCGGCGAGGAAATCCCGCACCTCGCCGCAGAGCTGGGAGACGCTGTAGGTGGGCTCGAGCAGGGGGAAGGCGGCCAGGCTTGACTCTCCGGTTCTCAGTGGTACGACTTCAGCTCCTTGGTCGAGCTCAAGGGGATGGACTCGGCCCACTCCACGGCCTTCTTCTCGCCCGCCGTCAGCCGGTTCAGGAAGTCCACCGCCTCGTCGCGTTCGCGGAAGAGGCGCCAGATGAAGGTGTGGCCCGCCGGTGCGGTGAAGTAGGTATAGGGCTTGGCGCCCGCGCCCGACAGGTCGAAGCCGAGGTTGGCCTCGCCGTTGACGCCCACGCAGGCCGCGGCGATGGCGCGGTAGGCGAGCGCCAGGGCGCGGATGGCGTCCTCGTAGTCCCCCAGCTCCTCGCGCGACAGGGGCGAGTGGTAGACGGAGATCTTGGCGCCGTCCTCCTCGGCGAGGAGGTTGTAGGGGATGTCGTGGCGGTCCATCGCGTCCTTGGTCTCGCTGGTGGTGACGAAGACGTCCTCGGTGCCGCTGACCTTGTAGGAGATGGCGTAGACCTCCTTGTCCAACTGGGCGAAGGTCTCCGCCAGCATGCTCTCATCCTCGATGGTGAAGTAGTACAGGCGGTTCATCAAACGTCGTGCTGCCATTCTGCGATCCTCCAGGGTCAGGGGACCTCGCGCCGTCTCGCACGGCCGCCTCAGCGGTACCCAGGACCCGGTTGAGCTTGTGCGGGGCTTGTTCCTATAGAACGTGGAAAGGCCGGGCCGAACCCGGCTTGACGCTCCATTGTAGCAAATCGTTACGGCGGACCGTCACATTCCCGGCACAGGCGGTACCGGCGGCCCTGGCAGGTACCGTGGACGCTCCTTGAGGAACAGGCCGATCACGAGCCCGGCGGCGCAGCCGCCGAGATGGGCGGAGTTGTCGATCATCCGATCCGAAAACCCCAGGAAGACGTTCAGCCCGGCCCAGAAGAGGAGCTGCATGAGGAGCGACTTGGCCTGTGGAGTGAGCCGCTCGCGGCGGCGGGCGAGGAAGGCGATGAGCGCGCCCAGGACCCCGAAGATGGCCCCGGAGGCGCCGACGCTCGGCAACTGCGTCCAGAAGACGCTGGCGAGCGAGCCGGCGATGCCGCTGAGGAAGTACACCAGCAGCAGCCGGCCCGATCCCAGGAGGATCTCGAACAGGCCCGCGAGCTGGTAGAGGGCCCAGGAGTTGAGGAGAAGGTGGAGCCAGCCGCCGTGCAGGAACATGCTGGTGACCAGCCGCCAAGGCTCACCCTGCAAGGCCAGACGATTGTTGTCCCCCGCCTCCGTCAAGCCGGGAACGAGGAGCTGCAGCACGAAGCAGATCGCGATGGCGACCAGCAGCAGGGTGGTGACAGGGGTTCGCCGGCCGAGGAGCATGGCGGCATCGTATCGCGAATCCAACCGAGGGCCTACGGATACACCCCGCGCGACACCCGCGCCTTGCCCTTCCTCGTCCGCACGTCGATCTCCCGGAAGCCGTCCTTGTCCGCCGGCCGGTCGGACTGGTAGGCGAGGTAGTAGCGGCTGCGCAGCTCGGTCTCGATCTGGCCGTAGGCGCTCCCGAGCTCGTCCGCCTTGTCGATGAAGAAGGCCCGGCCGCCCGTGACCTCGGCCAGCTCGATCAGCTTGGCTTTGGCGCTGCGCTCGGACTGCTTCAGGCCCAGGCCGATGGTGTAGATGGCGACGCCGCTGCGGCGGGCGTAGCTCAGGGCGTCCTCCCAGGTGGCGTGGCTGAAGGTATCCGCGCCGTCGGTGAGGATCACCAGGGCGCGCTGGCCGTGCTGGGCGCGGAAGTAGTAAAGGCTGGCGAGGACGGCGTCGTAGAGCGCCGTGCGGCCGTAGGCCGTGAGCCCTTCGAGCGACAGGGCGACCGCCTCGGCGTCGTCCACCGGCGGCATCAGCAGCACCGGCCGGCTGGAGAACGACAGGGTGTAGCAACGGTCGCGCGGCGTCACCAGGTGCTTGACGAAGCCGCTCGCGGCCCGCTGCGCCTCGTGGAGCGACGAGGCCATGGAGAACGAGGTGTCGATGACGATGCCCAGCGACAGCGGCAGGTTGCCCACGGCCTCGAAGCGGGTGAGCTTCTGCGTCCGGCCGCTTTCGCGCACCTCGAAATCCGTGGCCGGGAGCCCCTGCAACGGGTGCCCGCCGGTGTCGAGGACGGTGGCGTAGAGCTCCACCAGGTCCACTTCCATCTCGCCCAGGTTGGCCGGCGCGCGCAGGAAGCGGGTGTCCTCGACGCGTCTGCCGTCGTCGAGGACGGCCGCCACCGAGACCCAGGCGAGGTCCTCCTCGGGGACCTCCACCTCGGTCTGCCAGGGAGCCTGGGAGAGCGAGGCGACCTTGCGGTCGTTGACGCGGATCTCGACCTCGGAGACCTTGTGGTCCTCCGGCACCACGACCTCGGCGTGGACCAGCACCTTGCCGGAGGAGCGGGTGCCGCGGCGGGGATCGGTGATCAGCACCCGGAAGCCGCCCCGCGCCTGGTTCAGCACCACCTGGTCCCAGGCCACCAGCGCGCCGCCGGCGTCGTAGCCCTCGGCCCGCACCACCTGCTCGCGGGGGAAGGTGGCGAGGCGCACGTCGGCGGCGAAGGGCGGCTTGGTGCGCGAGAGCTGGGGCTGGCCGTCCACCAGGAAGACCACCTTGGCGATGCGGCTGCCCGTCACCACCGTAGCCGCCTCCCAGGTGTTGAGCACGACCTCGGCGGGAGCCGGCAGGAGGAGCAGGGAGTCGGAGCCGACGACGCCGGGCCGCAGCGTCTCGCCCATCACGGCTGCCGCCGCGGCCGTCGCCGGCAGGAGCGTCTGGATCGCCGCCGGGACGCGGAAGCCGCGGGTCACCGTGGCCACGGCGCCGCTGGTCTCGTCCCGCAGGCGCAGCCGCAGCACGAAGCTCTGCCCCGGACGCAGGGCGCGCTCGAACAGCAGGGCCGGTGACGAGTCCCCGGGAGCGGGCACCTGGTAGCGCAGGCGGAACGTCTCGAAGACGGCGCCGCCCGCGTCGAGCACGCCGTCCAGGGCCAGGTGCACCCGCGGTTTGCCGTCGACCTGCACGGGCGCCATGCCGTCCGCAGAGGGGAGCGGGATCAGCACCCGCGCGGTCAGGCGCTGCCCCTGCCAGTAGGGGAAGTCCATCGACGCGTCGCCGGGCTTCAGGGCCGCGGGCGCGGCGGGCAGGGGTGTCG
>JBAPYB010000621.1:0-25694 GCA_049284515.1 Thermoanaerobaculia bacterium | reverse complement strand
CGCCCGGACCACCTCCTCCGCGCTCTGCGGCCGCCGCGCGGGATCGCGTGCCAGGAGCCCCTTCACCAGGGCGCGCAGGGGCGGCGTCACCTCCTCCGGCCAGCGCAGGCTGCGGGTCGCCCCGCTCATGCGCTGCGCCAGCACCTCCGCGTCGGTCGCTCCCGAGAAGGGCAAATGGCCGGTCAACATCTCGTAGAGCAGGACGCCGAGGCTGTAGAGGTCGGAACGGCCGTCCAGGGCGTCGCCCCGCGCCTGCTCCGGCGACAGGTAGCCCAGGGTGCCGACGACCATGCCCGGCAGGGTCAGCTCCGAGCCGGAGAGCGAACGGGCGATCCCGAAGTCGGTGAGGGCGACGTGGAGCGCGCCGCCGGTATCGTCGACCAGGACGTTGCCGGGCTTGATGTCGCGGTGCACGACGCCGGCCCGGTGGGCGGCCTGCAGCGCGAGGGCGATCTGGCGGGCGATCTCGACGGCCCGCCCCGGAGCGAGCCGCTTCTCCTCGGCCAGCAGGTCCCCCAGGCGCCGGCCGGGGACGAAGTCCATGGTGAGGAAGGCGAGGTCCCCGTCGTTGCCGATGTCGTGAATGCGGACGACGTTGGCATGGCTCACCTGCCGCGCCAGCAGCAGCTCCTGCTTGAAACGGCTGAGCCAGACCCCGTCCCGCGCCAGGTCGGGCCGCAGGACCTTGACCGCCACGATCAAGCCGAGCTGCTGGTCTTTCGCCCGGTAGACCATCCCCATGCCGCCGGCGCCCACCAGGTCGAGGATCCGGTAGCGCCCGGCGAGCAGGGCTCCCGTCTCCAGCCTCGGCAGGGCGCTCGCGGCTGTGCGGGTGGGGATGTCCCACCTCCGGTTTTCGGGCTCGTCGCTCACCGGGGAGCTCCGGACCCTCCGTTCACGACGACCCCTGCCGCACGCCGAGGCTGAACTGCAGCGTTGCCGCCGCCGCCCGCAGTTGGCCGGCCACGTTGACCACGTCCCGGATCGAGCGCCAGAGGTCCGGAATGTCCGTCCCGCTGTGCGCCGTGACCGTGCTGTTGAAATTGTCCAGGGCCTGGATGGCGGCGGTCTCGTTCCCCGGCGTGGCCAGGGAGCGGATGGCCGCGAGCTGGGACGCGAGGTCCGCATGGACGGCGTCGGGCATGGCGCCGGCGTTGGCCGCCAGGATCTGGTCCAGCCGGTCGAGCTTGGCGCCGATGACCTGGTCCACCGGCGTCAGGTCGAGGATGACGAGGAACTCCGAGAAACCTCCCGAGGTGCCCTGCACCCGGTAGTTGCGGTTCATCCCGGAGCCCCCTCGCACGACGCTCGTCGTGATGTCCTGGAAGTTGCCGCCCAACGGGGCGGTGTAGAGCCGCGGGGCGCTCAGCAGCGGCAGGCTGGCGGTGACCACCTCGACGGTCGTGACGCCGTTGAAGGCGAGGCCGCCCGCGGCCGGCGGCTCGACGCGCACCAGCACCGGGAAACCGGAGAGGAGCGAGACGAGGGACGGAAGGCGCGAGAGGAGGGACGGGTCCAGGAGCGACACCAGTTGCGCCGAGGCGCCGAGGTGGTCGGGAGTCAGCCCGTTGACGCTCTCGAAGCTCACGGTGAGCTGGCCGGTGACGGCACCGCCGAGGAGGCCTCCGGGGAGCGAGATCGGAAGGGTCAGCGAGCTGCCCGTGCCCTGGGCGGCCGCCGGCATGGACGAGACGAGGAGCAAAAGCGAAATCAACAGAAATTTGTTCATTTTTCTCTCCCCTGGAAAAGAGTAGACGGCTTCCTATCCCAGACGAACGGCAGAAGAATTGAATTGGCCTGAGGTTACCATACACCGGCGGGGCCCGCAGGAAAGCGGCTCTTCCGGTGTTCAAGGGGACAGGAGGTATGAACTGACCATGAACGCCAAGAAGAGTATCGCTTCGACAATCGCGCTGACGGTCCTCGTCTGCGCTCTCGCTTTCGCGTCTGTCGCCTCGGCCGCCCGGATCGGCGTCAGCATCAGCGTCAATGCGCCGCCGCCGCCCCTGCGCCAGGAGGTGGTGGTGGTGCGCCCGGGGCCGGACTTCGTCTGGGTCCGCGGACACTGGGACTGGGTGGGCGGACCTCGCGGCTACGTCTGGCTCCCCGGCGCCTGGGTGCGCCCGCCGCATGCGCACGCCGTCTGGGTCGAGCCGCGCTATGAATTCCGCCACCGGCATCACTACTTCGCTCGCGGCTACTGGAAGTTTTGAGACCGGCCCGGTGTTTGAGGAACAGGAGGTAATGACCTTATGAACGCCAAGCGGTTCCTTGCCTTTGCCATTGCTGTCTTCAGCCTCATCGGAGCCCTGGGCTTCACTCCCCCGGCCTCGGCGGGAGTGAGAATCGGGATCGGCATCGGGCTCCCCGTCTTCTTCCCTCCCCCGCCGCTGCGCCGGGAGGTGGTGTACGCCCGGCCCGGCCCCGGCTACACCTGGGTCGGCGGCTACTGGGACTGGCGCCCCGCTCTCCGCAACTACGCCTGGGTCGGCGGCCGTTGGGTGCTCCCGGGCTTCCGTGACTCCTTCTGGGTCGCGCCGCGGTTCGGGCACGGCTTCTACCATCGGGGTTACTGGGGCCGCGGCCACGACCGCTTCGCTTTCCGCGGCCATGGCGGTTTCCGCCATCACCGCTTCTGAGCGCGGCTGAGCAGAACGGACCGCGGCTCCCAACGGTGGTATCCTTCCGCCGGGAGCCGCGATCTTGCTCGAACGTCTGTCCTATCTCTGGCCCTATCTCCGCCCCCACCGCCGCAAGCTGATCCTCGGGATCCTCGCGATCCTCGCCGGGGTCCTGCTGGGGCTGGTGAGCCCGCTGCTGGTGGGCCGCGCCATCGACGCCGTGCGCACCGGCGTCTCGGGCCGCGCGCTACTGGCCTTTGCCGGGCTGATCGTCGGCTTTTCCCTCGTCCAGGGCGTCTTCACCTACATGCAGCGGATGATCCTGGTGGCGATGAGCCGGGACGTCGAGTACGACCTGCGCAACGTCTACTTCGCCGCCCTCGAGCGGCAGCCCCCCGCCTTTTTCCAGCAGTACCCCACGGGCGACCTGATGGCCCGGGCCACCAACGACCTGCAGGCGGTGCGCATGCTGTGCGGTCCGGCGATCATGTACAGCACCAACACGGTGATCACCGGGCTGGGAGCGCTGCTGCTGATGGGGCGCATCAACGTCCGGCTGATGCTCGTCGCCCTGGTGACCGCGCCGCTGGTGGCCGGCGCCACGGTCCTCTTCGGGCGCCGGGTCCACGCCCTGTTCACCAGCGTCCAGGAGAAGTTCTCGGGCATCTCCGCGCGCGTGCAGGAGAACCTGGCGGGCGTGCGGGTGGTGCGGGCCTACGCCCGGGAGGCGCGGGAGGAAGAGGATTTCCGGCGGGTGAACGACGACTACGTGGAGGGCAACCGGCGCCTCCTCGCCTGGACCGTGGCCTTCCACCCCGTTCTCCAGGCGCTCATCGGGCTGGGGTTCGCGGCGGTGCTGTGGTACGGCGGCCTGCTGGTGATCCGCGGCCGGATTTCCGTGGGCGAGTTCGTCACCTTCCAACTGTTCCTCGGCAAGCTGGCATGGCCCATGATCGCCCTCGGCTGGGTGATCAACCTGGCGCAGCGGGGCACCGCGTCCCTCATCCGCATCCAGAAGATCCTCGACACCGAGCCGGCCGTTCGCGACGTGCAGCCCTTGGCGGATCCCGGCGAGATCCACGGCGCGGTGCGGTTCCGCGGCCTGACCTTCGCCTACCACCCGGATGGGGAGACGGCGGCGGCGCCCGTGCTCGCCGGCATCGACCTGCAGGTGGCGGCCGGCCAGACGGTGGCCGTCGTCGGCCGCACGGGAGCGGGCAAGACGACGCTGCTGTCCCTCATCCCGCGGCTGATCGAGCCGCCGGAGCGCACCCTGGAGGTGGACGGCGCGGACGTCCGGCGGATGCCGCTCGCCCGGCTGCGCGCCGCCATCGGCATGGTGCCCCAGGAGACGTTCCTCTTCTCGGCCACCATCCGGGACAACATTGCGCTCGGCCGGCCGGACGCCGGCGTCGAGGAGGTGCTCCGGGCGGCGCACCTGGCCGGGCTGGAGCCCGACCTGGCGGATTTCCCCAACGGGCTCGACACGCTGGTGGGCGAGCGCGGCCTCACCCTCTCCGGCGGCCAGAAGCAGCGGGTGGCCCTCGCCCGCGCCCTGCTGCGCGAGCCCCGCATCCTGCTGCTGGACGACTGCCTGTCGGCCGTGGACACCCAGACCGAGGAGCTGATCCTCGCCAATCTCCGCCAGGTCTTCGTCGGCCGCACCGTGTTCCTGGTCTCGCACCGCATTTCGACCGTCAAGGACGCCGACCTCATCCTCGTCCTCGACCACGGCCGCATCGCCGAGCGCGGCAGCCACTCGCAGCTCATCGCCAGCGGCGGCCTCTATGCCGACCTGCACCAGCGGCAGCTCCTGGAGGAGGAGCTGGCGGCGGTGTAGGGGCCTCGTCTACTCGCTACTGCGCAGCAAAGATCACGTCGTAGGTGGGCCATGAAAGAACGGAACCTGCAGGCCCGCGCATCTCCACCCGAGAGGTGTAGCGAAACAGGTTGCCGTATGAGTCTTCGACGTGAATCGTCGTATACCTAAATTCGAGCGCCACGACGCCAACTTGGTCAAGCGTATAGATCTCGTTGGGTTGGCTGATGCCATCCCTATTCCTATCCACCCAGGCGCAGAGATCGCGGAACATCCGATCCCTTGCATCGACTCTGCCGTCACCGTTGCCACCAAGTGAGGCATCATCGAGCTCGGCCAGGGCGCGGTAACCAATCTTCGCGGGTTCTCCCGAGAGGAGTGGGGTCGCGTAGCCGAAGAGCTCAGCTCCATCATCAATGATGCCGTTGTGATTACGGTCCAAACAAAGGAACGCATCATCCTCGCCGGCCTTGGTCCAAGCGATGTCATCAAGGGTCCCGTCTGCGTTGATGTCGAAGCTCACGGCGGGATCTGGGCCGGAGAGATGAAAGCCGTTGAGCTTCAGATCAAGGAGAATCGGGCAGTTTTCGTCTGGAGGCTCCGGTTTTGGGGGAGGTTCCGGTATACACTTATCGAATACGTAGAGGAACTGGTGGAGGCTGAAGGCATTCACGTGAGACGCCATCTGGGCGGAGTAGCAGTGATCTACATATCCGTCCATGTCGCCGGTCGTTATATTCGCGTAGCCGATAGGCGAGACAAATTGGCCGTTGAATCGAAGAGTCCCTGAAGTTTCGTCGGCCACCTGGTGGCCGAGAATGAGTTGCTGGTTGTAGATTCTAGCGCCGGTGCCACTATAGAGAATGGATTCTGAGAACGAGTGCACCACTGGTCGGACGAGTAGATAAGCAGTCAGGGTAAGCCGACTGTCCGTGAACTCCCCAGCAGCCATAAGGCGCTGAGACAAGAAAAGGGGAACAACGAGCCAAGAGGTTAACAGAGAGATATATGTCGTCCGACGGATCATGGGCAACCTCCTTCGAGGGATCGCAAAGAGCTTAGATGGCGCTCTGTTCCTTGGTCGACAATGTAGGTTCGACTGAGCCCTGGCGCGACAGCCTCGTACAGGAGGCGAAGAAAGGGTTCCTCGCCGAAGTCGGCTTTGGCCGCTGAGAATGCTGCGGCCCGGGCGCGGCAGCGACTAACGGCGTCGCCATCGATCTCAGGGCCATTTGCCGGATGGAAGCGAGACGGCCTCGTTTCGGCTCGCCCTTCTTCTTCACGTTGAAGCTTCAGGTAAGGAGCCGCTGCTTTTTCGAGCCGCTTCCAGAGATCACTACCAAAGCCAAGTGGGACGGCACGGTCTTCGATGATTCTTCTGGATTCGCCACTAAGTCTTCCTTCCGGAGGAAACCCCGTGTTGAGAAGATTGTCAAATAACTCAGAGGGAAGGAAGAGCTCTGGAGTTTTGCTTCCCTCGATCGTGTCAAGGGTCTGACTCGAAGAGGCGGCGGCTTCCGGCTCCGCGAGAGACCCGGCCGCTTTTGGAAAGCGCTTGAGGAAGACCCGCTTCTCCGCGGCGCGCTCGGCGGCCCGGGCTTCCATGGCTTCAGGATCGAATCTCTGGAGAAGCCGTTCATCAGTCGTCCATTCCCAGGCATGTTTTCGAGAGAGGCCTGATCCGCTCCTTTGAGCCTCTGCTGGTGGGGCGCCATAGAGGAGAAGAATTGCCAAAGAAGCACCCAGGACACTGGAGCCGATCCTTCTCGAAAGCTGTAGTGTCATCGACTCACTCCTTTCTCAGCTTTTGTTCAATAGTACCATGAGCTCACCCGCTGCGGCCCAGGAAGCCCCCTTGGTATAGCATCGCCCTGGAGGTACAGCCCATGCGGGTAGTGATCACCGGGGGGACGGGGTTCATCGGCAGCGCGGTGGCCCGGGAGATGGGCGGGGCGGGGCACGAGGTCGTCGTCCTGACGCGCGACCCGGCCAAGGTGAAGGAGCTGCCGAATACACGTGCGGTCCAGTGGGACGGCACCAACGGCCAGGGATGGGCGTCGCTGCTCGACGGCGACACCGCCATCGTCCACCTGGCGGGCGAGAGCATCGCCGCCGGCCGCTGGACCGCGAGCCGCAAGAAGCGCATCCGGGAGAGCCGCGTGGAGTCCAGCCGGGCCGTTCTGGCCGCCATCCGCCAGGCGAAGGAGAAGCCGAAGGCCCTCCTCCAGGGCTCGGCCGCGGGGATCTATGGAAACTGTGGCGACGAGGTGGTCACCGAGGGCCACGCTGCGGGCACGGACTTCCTGGCCGGCGTCTGCGTCGATTGGGAGGCCTCGACCGCCGAAGCCGAATCGCTGGGCGTGCGGCGGGCCGTCCTGCGCACCGGCATCGTGTTGAGCGGCGGCGGCGGCGCCCTGCCCAAGATGGCCCTCCCGTTCCGCTTCGGAGCGGGCGGCCCGCTGGGCGGCGGCCGGCAGTGGGTGCCCTGGATCCACCTCGCCGACGAGGTTGGGGCCATCCGCTTCCTCCTCGAACGGGACGACGCCCGCGGCCCCTTCAACCTCACGGCGCCCCAGCCGTTGACCAACCGCGACTTCAGCCGCGTGCTGGGCAAGGCCCTGCACCGGCCGAGCCTGGCGCCGGCGCCGGGTTTCGCCCTGCGTCTGGTGCTCGGCGAGATGGCCGGCATGCTGCTCCAAGGCCAGCGCGCCGTGCCGCAGCGTCTGGTGGAGATGGGCTACGCCTTCCGCTTTCCGGAGGCGCTCCAGGCGCTCCACAACCTGTTCGATTGAGGGAGGGAGGACGTGCCCGAGGCCATTCGCGAGGGCGACATCCCCGGCGTCCAGCTCCGCCGGCGGCAACGGCTGCCGGTAGCTCGGGAAGAGGCCTGGAAGTGGCTCGTCGAGCCGGAGAAGCTCGTCCGCTGGCTGGCCGGCGAGGCCGAGGTGGAGCCCGGTCCGGCGGGCGGGCTGCTGCTGCGGGGCACATCTCCCCGCGTCGATCCGCCGCCGGCGCCCTGGCAGGAGCGGGGGCGGACGGTGGAGCTCGCGCCGCCGGAGCTGTGGGGCCTCTCCTTCGAGCGGCTGGACGCCGGCTGGTCCGCCCCCACCCGCCTCATCCTGCGCCTGCATGCGACTCCGGACGGCAGCGAGCTCGACGTCCTCCAGCACGGCTTCCAGCGCCTGCCCCTATCGATCGGACTGACCGTCTGGGAGAGCTATCGCAGCCGCTGGCGCACCGCGTTGGAGCGGTTGGCCGCCGCCCTCCGGCCGGAGATCTGAAACCTCTTTCATAGTTTTCCGTACAAGCTCGCCATCATGCTTCGCCACTCCCTCGTCGCTTTCGCCCTCATTGCAGTCATCGCGGCCCCGCTCCTGGCCGCCTCGCGGGTGGCGCCCGCCGTCACCGCCAAGGACCGGGCCGCGATCATCGACGACATCGCGTCGGCGTTGAACGAGACCTACGTCTTTCCCGAGACCGCCAAGAAGATGGAGGACCACGTGCGGCGCCAGCTCGCGAGCGGCGCCTACGACCGCCTCGGGAGCCTCGACCTCTTCGCGAACCAGTTGACCGGGGACCTGCAGTCGGTCAGCCACGATCTGCACCTGCGGGTGTCCTGGAACCCCGAGCCCCCCGCCGGCGGCCCGGGAGGGCCGACCCCCGAGCAGGAGCAGGCGCGCTTCGCGGCCGTGATGCGCCGCGACAACTACTGCTTCCGCAAGGTCGAGCGCCTGTCCGGCAACGTCGGCTACGTCAAGCTCGACTGCTTCGCGCCGGCCGAGCTCGCCGGCAATACCGCGGTGGCTGCGATGGGCTTCCTCGCCGGCAGCGACGCGTTGATCTTCGACCTGCGCGACAACGGCGGCGGCAGCCCGAGCATGATCCAGCTCCTCTCCAGCTACCTGTTGCCCGCCGAGCGCACCCACCTCAACAGCTTCTACGTGCGCAAGGGGGACAAGACGGAGCAGTACTGGACCCAGTCCTGGGTGCCCGGCGCGCGCCTGCCCGACGTGCCCGTCTTCGTTCTCACCAGCCGCCGCACCTTCTCGGCCGCCGAGGAGTTCACCTACAACCTCAAGAACCTGAAGCGCGCCACCCTCGTCGGCGAGACCACCGGCGGCGGCGCCCACCCGGTCGACCTCCACCGCGTCAAGGGCTATCCCGTGTCCATGAGCCTGCCGTTCGGCCGCGCCATCAACCCGATCAGCGGCACCAACTGGGAAGGGACCGGTGTCGAGCCCGACGTCAAGGTGGCGGCGGCGGAAGCTCTCGGGGAGGCGCACGACCGCGCCCTCGGCGCCGTGGCGGCCAAGCTCACCGATCCCGAGATGAAGTCGGGTGTGGAGTTCGCGCGCAGCGTCCTGCGGGACCGCAAGAAGCCCGCCACCCTGTCCGCCGCCGAGATGGCTGCCTTCGCCGGCACCTACGGCCCGCGCACCGTCCGCGTGGAGGATGGCGTCCTCTGGTATCAGCGGGGGAACCGGCCGAAGCTGCGCCTCGTGCCGGTCGGCCAGGACCGCTTCCTGCTCGGCGACCTCGACGACGTCCGCATCCGTTTCGAGCGTGACGCCGGCGGCGGCGTCATCCGCCTGGTCGCCCTCTATGCCGACGGCAATGAGGAGCCCAGCGCCCGCGGCGGGGACTGAATCGAGGACGGGTGAAATGAAACAGGGCGGCCCCACGCGAGGCCGCCCTTCACCGCCAGGATCCGGCGCTTAGAACCGCAGGCCCAGGCCGACGCGGTACGTCCGCGGCTGCTCGAAGCCGAACGGGTTGATGGCCTTGCCGAAGTTCGGCCCCTTCTGCCAGTTCACGCCCTCGACCGGCGAGGTGGTGAACGGGTTGAAGGGCTGGCAGGGCCCCGCCGTGCCTCCGGGGCCGCCGTGGGCGCAGGTGCCGCCGTTGTCGGCGGTCAGCACGCTGGTGTCGAAGAAGGTGCTGGCGGTGGTGTCCACGCGCTGGGAGTTGAAAACGTTGAGCACTTCCGGCTTGACGAACAGGTCGAGCCCGCCGATGCGGAAGGCGTAGTTGAAGGAGAGGTCGGTGCGGAAGACGTCAGGAGTCCGGAACGCATCGCGGCCGGTGTAGTAGTAGGTCTCGCGGACGGGCGGGGTGACGTAGCCGGGATTGGTGACGAAAGCCCTCACGCCGACCGTTCCGACCGCGCCGTAGGGGTGGCCGGAGAAGAAGCCCTGGAGCACGCTGACGCTCAGCTCGTTGTGGCTCTCGCCGGTGAAAATCTTGTACAGCCCGTAGACCGAGACCCGGTTGCGCTGGTCGATCGCGAGGTCGCCCTTGGGGGAGTTCCAGCGCGCCTGGATGTACTCCGGGAAGTTCTGGAGGCCGCCGAGGATGGGGCCGCTGCCGGCGTTCTCGCCGTCGAAGTTGCCGACGGTGTGCGACAGGGTCCAGGTGCCGCCGAAGTCCAGGCGGCCGGTGGGCTGATAGCGCCACGCGGTGTGCAAGCCGTCGTACTTGCGGTTGTAGAGGCTGTTGTTGTTCACCACCAGGGTGAGGTCGCTCGGGCCGGTGACCAACTGCACCCGGCCGGTCCCCAGGTCGGTGCGCGCCGAGTAGAAGTCCGCCCAATCGCGGTGGACGAGGTCGGTCCGCACGAGTCCGTGACTGCCCAGGCGCACCGTGACGCCCGCGGTGTACTCCTTGACGTTGGGCGAGTCGAGGGAGCCCCGAATCTGCGTGTTGCCGCCCGGGATCGAGACGGTGATCAGCGGCAGGGGACCGGTGGGGCCGCCATTGGTGAAAAACCAGTTGAAGAGGGTGCGCAGGGCGTCGTCCTGGCTGACCAGCGGAGCCCCGGCGACGGTGTTGATGGCAGGGCCGCGGTAGGCCCATTGGAAGTTGGCGGGCACGCCGCCGGCGGAGCTGCTGTCGCCGATGCTGTTGGCGAGCGCCGCCACGTATTGCGCGTAGCTCGCGTGGAGGACCCAGTTGCCGTTCTTCGTCGGGTCGAAGGTCGCCGACAAGCGGGGGCTGAGCTTCGAGTCCTTGGCCACCGTGGCGCCCTGGCCGTTGGTGCCGTTGTTCGAGTCGTAGCGCAAGCCGAGGCCCAGGCTCACGCCCTCGCTGACGCGCCAGGTGTCGTTGGCGAAGAAGGAGTTGGTCTTGAACGCCGTCCCCTTGCTCAATTGCAGGATCGGGTTGAACTGGATGATCGTGGTGCCGTCGCTGTTGAAGACGGGGTAGATCTGCGTGCCCTGGATGATCGCCCCGGTGCCGAAGACGCGGTAGTCGCTGCCCGACTGGTGGTTGTCGGAGAGGCGGATGTCGTTGAACGTGTCGTAGCCGCCGACGAGGTCGTGCGAGCCCAGGCTCGGGCTCGACAGGAAGTAGGAGAGCTTGACGAGACCGTTCTTGTTGTCGCGCTTCTCGGGCTCGCAGACGCCGCAGAAGGTCGCGGAGTGGTATCGCGCGTTGCCGCGCGAGCGGTCGAGGAGCAAAGTACCGGCGATGATGTCCGTCGAATCCGCGCCGGAGCCGATGAAGGTGAAGTTGCGCTGCGAGTACTGGCCCGTCAGCAGCAGGTTCTCGGTCAATACCCCTGTGTAGTTGATCGACCACAGCTTTTGAGGAGTCTCCCGGTTGACGAGACTGGCGGTGTCCAGGATGGTCAGAAACGAGTTGCCGTTCTCTTTGTCTTCCACCTTGCTGTAGGCGCCGGTGAACGAGTGCTGCGGGTTGATCGTCGCGGTGAGCTTGCCTTCGTAGCGCTTCTGGTTGTCCTCGTCGTCATAGGAGATGTTGGTGACCGAGGTGTTGAGCGTCTGCTTCTGGTCGCGGGCACGGGCGGCGAGGAAGAACCAGAGCCGGTCGTGCACCACCGGGCCGCCCAGGGTCCCTTCGTAGGTCGGCACCGTGTCGTTGGTCTGGGTGGTGGTCAGCGGCGTCTTCTCCTGCCAGTTCTGGTTGTTGAGAGTGGCGCGGAAGGAGCCGGAGAACTCGTTGCCGCCCGACTTGGTGACGACGTTGACCACGCCGCCCGAGAAGCGGCCGTACTCGGCCGAGACGCCTGCCGTCGCCGTGGTGGTCTCCTGCACGGCGTCCTCGATGTACAGGTCGAACGCCTGGCCGCGGATGTTCTCGTTGAGCACCACGCCGTTGAGCAGGAAAAGGTTCTCATAGGTGGGCGCGCCGGAGATGGTGATGTTGCTCAGGCCCGTGTCGGTATTCTTGGTCGGGCCGTTGGGCTGCACGCCCGGTGACAAGGCGACGATCTGGTTGATCGTGCGTCCGGCCGGCAGCTCGTCGACCAGGTGCTTGGTGTAGGTGGTCGCCGCCTGCGTGGTCTGCGAGATGCTCTCCAGGCTGCCGGTGACCACGATCTCCTCGGTGACGGCGGCGGCTGCCATCTCGGTGTCGAGCGTGGTGGATTGCGCGGCGGCGAGCTTCAGCTCCTGCTTTTCCGTCGCCAGGCCCTCCCGCTCGAAAGTCACCGTGTAGTCGCCCGCGGGCAGCGACGGGAACAGGTAGTCGCCGGTGGCCGTTGTCGTGGTCGACTTGGTTCCCTGCAGGTTGGGCGAGCTCACGGTTACCTTCACCCCGGGCAGCGCGCCATTGCCGCTCGTTACCCGGCCCGAGAGCTTGCCGGTGGGGTTGCCCTGGCCGTAGGCCGGCCCCCAAGTCCAGAGGAGTGCGGACGCCAAGCCTACAAGAACGAAGGCTCTCATTCTCATGCATCGTCTCCTTTCCGGGAGCCTGGCGCTCTGCTGGAGAACCGCTCCCGTTTGACCCGAAATTAGATTTTCAGCAACCGAACAGAATTGCGATTCTCAACCCGGGAACAGGGCATGTCAATAAGGATGGGACGATTCAATTGTATGAATGAGGAACCAAATGGATGGATCAGACGGGGCTTTCCGTCCACTCCTCGCGCAGCGCCGCGGCCACGGCATCGCGCAGGGTGGGCGGGGTGTAGACCCGGTAGCGGTCGATGCGCGAGAGGTGGCGGATGAACTGGCTCGCCTGCTCCATCGGTTCGAGCGAGCCGTCGAAGCGCCGCACCAGGACGCGGCTGCTGCCCAGCCGGTGGGGGTCCTTGGCACTGTTGGAGAGCAGGATGCAGCCGGCTCCGAAGCGCCGGCGCAGCCCGGGCAACAGCTCCTCGAAGCGCTCCTTGTCCGCCGCCGCCAGGTGCTCCCGCGTCTCGAAGGCCACCGGGTAATGGCGGCGCTCGATGAGCGCCCGGGCGTGCGGGCTCGCGGAGGTGCGCAGAGCCGTCCACACCGAGACGTCGTCCTGGCCGAGGAACTCCTCCGGCGTCGCCGCCCAGCGCCACCCCTGCTCTCCCAGCCACTCGTTGAGGTGGAGCTCCAGGGCCTTGCCGGTGACGTTGAAGTAGACCTGCGTGAACATGTAGTAGCGGGCCATCACCAGGGCCTCCAGCGCGTGGACTCCCCCCTCCTCGACGCCGATCCCCCACTCGCCCGTCTCCGGGTCCGCGATCGGGAGGATGGTGTCGAGCAGCCGCTCCAGGTCGTAGGTGCCGTAGCGCACGCCGCAGAACAGGCTGTCGCGCAGCAGGTAGTCCATCTTGTCCACGTCGAGCTCGCCGGAGACGATTTTCGACAGCAGCCGCTCCGTGGGCGAGCCGCCGCCGGCGAGCAGGCGCGCCACGTCGGCCGTGCCGATCCCTTCGCCGTGGGCGCGGAAGATCTCCTCCACCTCCTCCGTGCCCAGCAGGCGCCGGGTCATCTCCTCGTGATCGATGCCGCCCTCGAAGAGGTCCTCCGCCGAGTGGCTGAAGGGCGCATGGCCCAGGTCGTGGAGCAGGGCGGCGGCGCGGGCGAGGCGGCGCTCGGGGCTGTGGACGCCGACAGGCAGCAGATCCTCGCCGGTCGAGCGGCTCTTCGCGCCGCTTTTTGAGCATAATGCGTCGTAGACCCGGCCGGCGAGGTGCATGGCCCCCACCACGTGGCCGAAACGCGTGTGCTCCGCCCCGGGAAAGACGAGGAACGTGAAGCCGAGCTGGTGGATGAAGCGCAGGCGCTGGACCGGCCGGCTGTTGATCAGCGCGGTCTCCAGCGGATCGGCGCGGATGAAGCCGTGGACCGGATCGCGGATCGACAGCACGGGCGGCGAGGGCGGAGCGGGGCTCAGTTGTGCTCCGCGTTGCCGGCCAGCCGGCGGAACGGGCGCAACAGGTCGAACACCTGGCGGCGGGCGCGCAGGATCGACAGCACGGAGAGGCCCCGCTCGGGCAGCGACTCGGTGAGGAGCTGGAGCTTGCGCAGCGGCGGCACCTCCATCCGGGTCGCGATGCGGTTGACCAGCTCCTCGAAAGCGGCGCCGCCCGAGAGCGCTTCGAGGTCGTCCAGGTCCCAGGGGAACTGCTCGCCGAGGTCCTTGGAGAGATTCCGGAGCTGCTTCAGCAGATCGTTGCGGACGGCCAGGATGCCCGCGTCCCTCTCGTCGAGCCAGGGCTCCTCCTTGAGCCGGACCACCGCCTGGCGGTAGGGCGCGTCCACGATCTCGCGCTCCAGCTCGAAGCGGAGCTCGCCATAGAGGAGGAGGTCGGTATTGCCGTCGGACTGGGTTTCGAGGTCCATCACCCGGGCTGCCGTGCCGCCGGGGAAGATCTCGGGCCGCCCCTGGGCGTCGAACCGCGGGCCGGGCTTGAGCAGCACCACGCCGAGCCAGCGCTCGTCCTCGTCCTGCCCTTCGAGCTCCTGGACGAGCGGCTGGAAGGCGGGGTCCGTGACGTGAAGCTTCAGCTCCGTGCGCGGGAAGTGCACGACGTTGGGAAGAGGGACCAGCGGGAGGCGGGTACCGGCGCCTGGCATACAAAGATGATAGCGCGGGTTGGGGGATGTAGGATCGGCGCCCATGAAGATCCTCGTCCTCAACTGCGGCAGCTCTTCCCTCAAGTTCCAGCTCATTGAAACGGATGCGGCCCTGGCCCGCGACGGGAAGGACCACGCCCTGGCCAAGGGGCTGGTGGAGGACACCGGTGGCACGGCCATATTGCATTACGAAGTACTGCACTACGAGGCGGAGGGCCAAAAGCCCGTGCGCGACGCCATCGGGGCGTTCGATCACAAGACGGCCGTCGAGAAGGCGCTCGCCGTGCTCACCGGCGGCGAGACGGGCGTCATCCCTCACAAGGACGAGATCAGCGCCGTGGGCCATCGGGTCGTCCACGGCGGCGAGCGGTTCAAGACCTCCGTGTTGATCGACGACGGCGTGATCGAGGGGATCGAGGCCAACATTCCCCTGGCCCCTTTGCACAATCCCGGCAACCTCCAGGGTTACCGCGCCGCCAGGGCTGTCCTTCCAGCCGCGCCCCAGGTGGCGGTCTTCGACACGTCGTTCCACCAGACCATGCCGCCCGAGGCCTTCCTCTACGCTCTCCCCTACGATCAGTATCAGCGCTTCGGCATCCGCCGCTTCGGCTTCCACGGCACCTCGCACCGGTTCGTCTCCGGCCGCGCCGCCGCACGGCTGGGCCGCCCCATCGACGATCCCGGCCTGCGATTGATCACCTGCCATCTCGGCAATGGCGCCTCGGTCTGCGCCATTCGCGGCGGCCGGTCGGTGGACACCTCGATGGGCTTCACGCCTTTGGAGGGATTGATCATGGGCACGCGCTGCGGCGACCTCGATCCCGCGGCGCTCCTCTACCTCATGGGCCGCGAAGAGCTGGGCGCCGCCGAGGCCAACGCCTTGATGAACAAGCGCAGCGGACTGTTGGGGCTCTCGGGCCTATCCAACGACATGCGGACGCTGCTGGAAGCGGAAGAGAAAGGCAACGACAGGGCCCGGCTCGCCATCGACGCCTTCTGCTACCGGTTGCGGAAGTACATCGCCGCCTACGTCGGAGCCCTGGGAGGAGTAGACGCCCTCGTCTTCGCCGGCGGCATCGGCGAAAACTCGCCCGCGGTGCGGGAGCGCAGCCTCCACGGCCTGGAAGCCCTGGGGCTGACTGCCGATCCCGCCCGCAACGAAGCCGCCCGCGGCACCGAAGCCGAGATCTCCCCCGAAGGCGCGCGATCGAAAGTCTTCGTCATCCCCACCGACGAAGAGCTGCTGATCGCGCGGGATTCGTTCCGGATCGTCAGCGGGCCTCCAAAAGATCACTGATCCCCCGCCGTCCCCTCCGCGTCGCCGAGTCCCATCCCATCCTCGTCGTCGCCCGATCCGCCCCATTTCCAGTTCTTGATCTCCGGCATGTCGTCCCCGTACTGCTCGATGTACTCCTTGTGATCGATCAGCTTGTTGCGCAGCGCCTGCTTGACATAGGCGGCCTTGGGGCCGAGCTTGGGAACGCGATCGATCACGTCGCCCACGAGGTGGAAACGGTCAAGGTCGTTGCGCACCGTCATGTCGAAGGGCGTGGTGGTCGTGCCTTCCTCTTTATATCCGCGCACGTGGAGGTTGTCGTGATTCGTCCGCCGGTAGGTGAGGCGGTGGACGAGCCACGGATAGCCGTGGAAGGCGAAGATCACCGGCTTGTCGCGGGTGAACAGGACGTCGAAATCCTTGTCCGACAATCCGTGCGGATGCTCCGAGGTGGGCTGCAGGGTCATCAGGTCCACGACGTTGACCACCCGCACGCAGAGGTCCGGCAGATGGTGCCGCATCAGGTCCACCGCGGCCAGGGTCTCCTGCGTCGGCACGTCGCCGGCGCAGGCCATCACCACGTCGGGCTCGCCGCCCTGATCGTTGCTCGCCCACTCCCAGATGCCGATGCCCGCCGTGCAGTGCTTCACCGCCTGGTCCATGGATAGCCACTGCGGCGCGGGCTGCTTGCCGCAGACGATGACGTTGACGTATTGCCGGCTGCGCAGGCAGTGATCGGTCACCGAGAGCAGGCAGTTGGCGTCCGGCGGCAGGTAGACGCGCACCACCTCGGCCTTCTTGTTGATCACGTGATCGATGAACCCCGGGTCCTGGTGGCTGAAACCGTTGTGATCCTGCCGCCAGACGTGCGAGGTCAGCATGTAGTTGAGCGAGGCGATGGGCCGCCGCCAGGGGATCTCCCGCGTCGTCTTCAGCCACTTGGCGTGTTGATTGAACATCGAGTCCACGATGTGGATGAATGCCTCGTAGCAGGAAAAAAAGCCGTGCCGGCCGGTGAGCAGGTAGCCCTCCAGCCATCCCTGGCACTGGTGCTCGGAGAGCACTTCCATGACCCGGCCGTCCGCCGAGACGTCCTCGTCCGTGGGCAGGATTTCGGCGACGGACTCGCGGTCCGTGACCTCGAAGACGTCGTTCCAGCGGTTCGACGCCGTCTCGTCCGGACTGAAAAGGCGGAAATTGCGGGAATCCGCGTTGCGCTTCAGCACGTCGCGCAGGAACTTCCCCTGCACCCGGGTGGCCTCGTCCTGCGTCGCGCCGGGCGACGGCACCTCCACCGCATAGTCGCGGAAGTCGGGCAGCCGCAGGTCGCGCAGCAGCACGCCGCCGTTGGTATGGGGATTGGCGCTCATCCGCCGCTCACCCTGGGGAGAAAGCTCGGCGATCTCCGGCCGCAGCCGGCCCGAGTCGTCGAACAATTCCTCGGGCTTGTAGCCCCGCATCCAGCCGTCGAGGATGTTCACATGCCCAGGTTTGGCCATGTCCGCCAGCGGCACCTGGTGGGCCCGCCACGTCCCCTCCACCGGCACGCCGTCCACCTCTTTGGGACCGGTCCACCCCTTGGGCGAACGGAGCACGATCATTGGCCAGCACGGTCGCTCCTTGAACCCCTTTTCGCGGGCCTCGGCCTGAATGCGCTTGATCTTCGGAATCACCTCGTCCAGGACCAAGGCCATGCGCTGGTGCATCGCCTCGGGCTCGCTCCCTTCGACGTAATGGGGATCGTAGCCATACCCTCTTAACAGGCTGTCCAGCTCCGCATGGGGGATGCGGGCCAGCACCGTGGGGCCGGCGATCTTGTAGCCATTCAGGTGGAGGATGGGGAGCACGGCGCCATCGCGCACCGGATTCAGGAACTTGTTCGAGTGCCAGCTCGTGGCGAGCGGCCCCGTCTCGGCCTCGCCGTCGCCGATGATGCAGGCGACGATGAGGTCCGGATTGTCGAACGCCGCCCCATAGGCGTGGGAAAGGGCATAACCGAGCTCGCCCCCCTCGTGGATCGACCCCGGCGTCTCAGGCGCCGCGTGGCTGGGGATGCCGCCGGGGAAGGAGAACTGCTTGAACAGGAGCTTCATCCCCTCCTCGTCCAATGAGACGTTGGGATAGAGATCGCTGTACGTCCCCTCCAGATAGGCGTTGGCCACCACTGCCGGACCGCCATGGCCCGGGCCGGTGACGTAGAACATGTCGAGGTCGTGCTCCTTGATGATCCGGTTGAGGTGCACCCAGAGGAAGTTGAGCCCCGGCGTCGTGCCCCAGTGCCCGAGGAGCCGGGGCTTGACGTCCGCCAGTTCCAGGGGCTTCTTCAGCAGCGGGTTGTTGAACAGGTAGATCTGCCCTACCGAGAGGTAGTTCGCAGCCCGCCACCACGCGTCCATCCGCCGCAGGAGCTCGGGAGAAAGCGGTCTTTCCTCGGGATTCGACATGACTCGGCACCTCCTTCCGCCACGGGGGTATCCTGACACACCTGCGGGATCGGGAAAGGCGCTGTCACGCCTTCGTTTCAGGGGCGACGCGCTGCACGTCCTTCCCGCCCTCCGTGGAGCTTCCTCGTCACCAGTAGCACGCCGTGTCGCCCGCTGCCCCGGCCGTGTTAGCCTAGGGCCAGGAGGCTGCCATGCAACATCGCTTAACCATCAATTACGGCGACGACGTCCTCTTCAGCAGCGGCCTGACGCGCGGAGCCTTCGACGAGGAGACCCGCTTTCTCCTTGCCGCGAAGCTCTACGAAGTGGGCCGGCTGAGCTCGGGCCTCGCCGCAAAGCTTTGCGGGAAAGGCAGAGTGGACTTTCTCCTCGCCCTCCCGCGGATCGGCGTTGCCATGAGCAACCTCCAGCCTGAGGATCTCGACTCCGAGGTGGAGTTCATGCGGCGTGGCTGAACCGATCGTCGTGAATACCGGGCCGCTGGTCTCCTTCGCCAGAATCGGCTGCCTGGATGTGATCGGCCGCTTGCCCTATGAGTTTCTTTGCCCAGCGGAAGTCTGGCAGGAGCTCGACGAAGGGCGCGCCTCGGGCCATCCTTGGGTCGCGCCAGCCTGGCTCAAGCAGAAGCCTCTGGTCACTCCGCCCTCACCCGCCTTGCTGGCCGGCCTTGACCTGGGAGAAGCCGCGGTCACTCTCGGACACCGAGCAACTTTCTCCGCTCCACTCGGCGCCCCGGATGGAGGCTCGATTTTTCGGATGAATGAGCCTGCCGACGCGGTCCTTTTTCATCAACAGCCTTCTTCGGCCGAGGCGAGCGCCCAATGGTCTTCGCGAGATCCTGACGGGAAGCCCCGAGCGCAAGCATACAACGAAACAGTGTGTCCAGCGAGGTGGATTCGAGGGATCTCTCCAGTTTCGAAACACGCGCTTGGCCCGACCCGATCAGAAGCGCAAGATCGGCTTGACTGAGCGAACGCACCTCGCGAAGCTCGCGGATGGCTTCCGCCAGCGCAACTTTCACCTCGACCAACAACTCCTCCGCTTCGGAGAGGTTGAACAGCTCACCGACCGTGCCAAACTTGAACCCGGCAGCCTCAAGCCTCTTCTTCCTGTCAGCGTTCATCGATGTTGCTCCCATAAGTCTCATCACGACTCATTGAACAGGCGCAGGCGCTTCCTACAGATCTCGATCCATCGCGGCGGCGTTTTCTGCGTCTTCTTGTGAAAAACCCCGAGCACGAGAACCACGTCCGCCGCCACGTGGTAGAATACCCTCCACTCGCCGTTGTCCGCGCTCAGCCGAAGCTCATGGCAGCTCGGCCCGATGTCTGTCATCGCTGCTGCAATCGGTGGGCCGAGGGTCTGCCCCTTTTGGACGAGCCGAAGGAGGTACCCGGCGTCGATCCTGGCTTGGGCTGGCATCGGGGGAGTGCTGATCGGCTCCGCGCCATGAGGGGCGGTGGTGCGGATCGCGCGAATCGCCTTGACACCCAGCACCGAGGCGCCGGTGTGCTCTCTTTCGCAGGCGGCATCGGTCTCGATGGTCTCGGCGAGCGCTGCGATGCGCGCCCGAGCCTCGACACGGCGAGAGCCTCGGAGCGAACGTCGGGGGACTCGACGCTCTTGCGTCCATCTGTCGAGTACCACTGGACAAGCGCTGCAGTGTATTGCTATCATGCAATAGGTGAAGGCCTCGCTGCTTGCGCGCTCCAAAGAAGTTCGCGACGACGGGTCCATCGTCGAGGTGGTCATCTGGGAGGTTCCGGAGCCCTTGCCGCCGTGCGTTCATCGCTTCAAGTATCGCCTGTTCTACGGTACCCCCAGCGAGGAGCGCGTTCGGTACGACAACGAACGAGGTAAGGGTGATCATCGGCATGTCGCTGATAAGGAGGAAATCTACGTCTTCGCTTCCATCGACCGCCTGTTGGACGACTTCGAACGTGATATCCAAGACTGGAGCTCGTCATGAAAGCCATCATTGAGGTCGCCGAGTCCGGATCAGCCGTTCGTGCTGCGCGGCAACAGGTTGCGGAGTCGCGCCGCGGAAGCTCACCAGACTTTCGGCTTAGCTTTGAATCAGCAAGGTCACTATTTGCAGACCTTACACCCGCACGCGTCGACCTTATGGCAACGCTTCGCCGAGTAGGGCCATGCAGCGTATATGCGCTGGCAAAGGCGGCCGAGAGAAACTACTCGAACGTACACACCGATATCGCTCGCCTCGAGGTGCTAGGGCTGGTCGAGCGAACCGAGGAAGGCACGGTTTCAGTTCCGTACGAGGCGGTAGAAATTCGTGTCCCACTCGCGCAAGTAGCGTGAGGTGATGCCGAACCCGCTCCGGCTGCCACTACTCCTTGACATGCGTCACGTGACAGATTACGCTTGAGCGGTGATCAAGACGTTCGCGGACCAGGACACCCTGAATCTCTACTCGACGGGCAAGTCGAAACGGTTCCCACCGGACATTGTCAAGCGGGCGGTGCGAAAACTGGAGTACATTGACTTGGCTACCCGCCTCGACGACTTGAAGGTCCCGCCCGGCAACCGGCTTCACGAGCTAAAGCGGGATCGGGCGGGGCAGCACTCGATCTTCGTCAACGACCAATGGCGCATCTGCTTCCGGTTCGTCGACGGCGACGCCTACGATGTCGAGATTATCGACTACCACGAATGAAGAGGTGTGAGATGAGCATTCCCAACGCTGGCCAGCGAAAGATCCGCCCCACCCATCCGGGCGAGATGATTCGAGAGGATTTTCTACCAGACTATGGGCTCACGGTCTCAAGTCTCGCCGGGGCGTTGGGCGTGTCCCGCCAGACGATGAACGAATTGCTGCGGGGGCGGCGGGGCGTAAGCCCGGAGATGGCGCTTCGCCTTTCTCGCCTGTTCAGCAACTCGCCCGAATTCTGGCTCAACGCCCAGCGTGCAGTCGATCTGTGGGATGCGGCTAAGGCCATCAAGACGCAGGTTGAGGGCATCAAGCCGTTGAAGGTCGCATAGCACGCCCTGCACCTATGAAGCCAAGATCTATCGAGCCGTCCAAGCCGGCTGTCGACGCACCAGAAATCGCGGAGGTTCGCGCAATTCGCGCAGCCATCTCTGCTGAATGCGATCATGACCCCTGGAAGCTTGTGGCGCGTCACGAACCGCCCGGCCTCCTCGTGTACCAGGCTTCGTGAGAGGCTTTTCCCTGGCGGACGAGAGCGAGCTCGCCCTCGGCGCGCATCCGCCGGAGGACGTCCGAAGCGGTTCGGGTGCCTACGGGCTCCCGCAGGCGGTCCGGAAAGCGGCGGTTGACCTCCGCGGCGACGGCCGTCGGTCCGAAAGGCTCGGCCAAGCCGGGGCTCAGGGCGACCCACCGCAGGAGCCGGCCCACCATCAGCCGGTTGGGGGCGGGAAGCTCCGCTTCGGCCAGCGCAGTGGGGACGGAAGAAGGCAGAGCGAGATCCTCCATCGACGTAAGAGCCGCGCGGAAGGCCTCGAGGTTCGTCTGTACCTTCTCGAGCTCGGCGGCGACGACGGCCCGCTGCTCGCGGTGATAGACCTCCTGCCGCGCGTGGACTTCCCCTTGTTCGCGCAGCAAGACCGCGCGGGCTTCCAGATTGGACAAGACCTCCTCGGCCGAAAGCTTCGATCCCATTCCAAGTCTCCGTAGCTGTGCGCGACGGATGATACCAGCTAAAGTTGCGGTGTGGATCGCAAAGTTGCGGTGTCGATGCATAGAGTGCGGCGTATAAGCAGAGATTGCGGTGTCGATCGGCGCTATGCGGTGTATGTGCATAGATTGCGGCGTAGATAGAGAAGTTGCGGTGTGCGAGGCGATCTTGCGATGTCGATCGAACAGTCGCAGCGTACATCTGGAGATTGCGGCATCGATCTGGAAGTTGCGGCGTATCTGCTTAGTTTGCGGTGTCGATCTGGAAGTTGCAGCGTATATGGCTAGTTTGCGGTGTCGATGGAGATATAAGGCGCCTCAGAGGGGTGTGTCTGAAAGTGAGGCCCTGGATTCGCGCCGCAACTCTGTCAACCCGGAGGCTGCCAATCGAGCTCGCCCCTGGCTTGGCCGGGGCTCCTCTCGTCCTCGACCGCAAAAACCAGCCGCTGCTTCAGATTGCGCAGTTTCAGCGTGACCTTGAACAGAGTGGCGCTTCCGGAGACCGGCTGGCTGGCCAGGTTGATTCGAATCGGTACGTCCTGCGTGCGCGACGTTCCGCCCCACTCGTCCATTGAATCGGTGGCGAGCTTCGCTCGCAGCTCGTAGCCTGCGCCGACCGGCCAGGGCCTCAGCACCCCCGCCGGGATCTCCAGAATCACCGGCAGCTCGATCGTCTGCTCCAGCCTCTCCGAGCCGGTCCTCGTGGGTGGTCCCGCTACGACTTTGAGCGTGGACTGGCCGAACAGCAGCAGGCTCTCCGTCCTGAGGCTCGCCTGCAGTCTCGGCGACATGTCGAAGAAGCCGTCGCGAGTCCGCACCCCGAGGCCTGGACTCCTGACTTTGAGCAGGATGCGGTGCCGCGTGCCGTCGGCCCGCCACTCCGGCGTGAAGCCCATGGAGTAGTAGGAGCGCGTGTCCTTTGCCACCTGGTCGAAGGCGCTCAGCGAGGAGGAGTAGGCCACCGCCTGTCCGCCCGTGCGCTCAGCGAGCTTCCACAGGTTCTGATACTGCCCCAGATCGTCCAGGAAGACGAGATCGGACCTCCCGGTGGGCCGCCCGCTGGACCAGACCGGACTCGGCCGCCCCTTGAAGCTCATCGCCCCCGGCACCTCCAGGAAGTAGAGGGTGTAGCCGAGAAGGTTCGCACTATCGGCCACTGGCTCGAACAATTTCTCGAGCGGCACCTCGGTGCTGCCGGAGGGGAGCTCGGAGCCCAGCACCTCCGAGTGGGTCGCGATCTCCGGCCAGCCGTTCGAGATGAGCAGGAAAACCTTGCGCCCCGGCGGCGGCGGCAGGCCGCGCATCGCCTGCGCAGCCGCTGCCGACGCTGCTGTCACCGGCTCGGCATCCGCGAACCAGATCGCGGCCGGAGGCTGAACGGCGTGGAGCCGGACCTGTTCGAGGATCTTGCGCACGCTGTCGACGTCGCTCGTCCAGCCGCTCAGCACGGTGGGCCGCCCGTCAAAGGTCACGATCGCTGCCCGATCCTCGGGTTCGAGCCGCAATTCCCGCTCGATCCGGCTCAGCAGGTTGTTGAGCTCGATGGGATTTGAAAACCATTCGTCGATGAAGAAGAGATAGCTCGTTCCCGCCCTGACCGGAGCCTTCGGGGGCTGCGAGCTTGCCGCGACGGCGGGAGTTGCGACCCCGGCTCCTGCGAAGACTTCAGAAAAGTAGTCGATCGGGACGTCGCGGCCGTCCACCTGCAGTCGGAAGTCGGCCGCCTTGAGCCCCTTGACCAACTGGCCTTTGCGGTCGGTGACAACCGCTTCGACGTTGACGACACGGACGTCGATGGCCGCGCTGAATGCACCCAACGGCGGCGACGTGGCCTGTTGCGCGCCGAGAGCGATCCTTCCCAGGACCATTGCTGCGATCAACCACCCAGCTTTTCCGCGCACGGCGACCTCCATTCACGGATCGCTTCGTAGCTCAGCAAGCGAACGCTACTCAGACAGGATGCGCTCCAAGACCCTGAGGGTCAAATAGAGAGGTGCGTATCAGAGCGGGACCCTCTCCGATGGGCCGTGCTAGACTAACTTCCATGTCCGTCGGTACTCACCTGATAACCGCCGAGGAGCTCCTCCTGATGCCCGATGACGGCTGGCGGTATGAGCTGGTTCGAGGAGAGCTTCAGCGCATGCCACTACCCGGTTTTCGACACGGCAGGATCGCCAACCGTATCGGCTTCCATCTTACGGCCCACGTCCTGGGCAATGATCTCGGCGTCGTCGTCGCGGCCGAGACGGGGTTCCTCCTCCATTCCGATCCCGATGAAGTCCGGGGCGCGGACGTGGCCTTCGTCTCCAAGGGCCGCCTTCAAGTCACCAACTTCTCCCAGGAGAAGCACTTCCCGGGTGCACCGGACCTCGCAGTGGAAATCGTCTCCCCGTCCGACAGTTATGCCGACGTGGAGGGGAAAGTCCTCGTCTGGCTGCGCGCCGGTGTCCAGCTTGTCATCGTGGCAGACCCCAAGAAGCAGGTCATCCTGGTGCATCGCCCGAACAGGTCCGCCGAGATTCTGACGATCACTGACTCTCTGGACGCAACGCCGGTTGTTCCGGGTTGGGTCCTCAAAGTCGCAGACGCCTTCCCACCGGAGTAGAGCGCCTTTTCAGCACTTCTTCAGCCGATCCGCCTCCCGGATCGCCTCGGCGAGGACCGGCAGCGAGCGGGCCCGCGGCGGCGCGGACCCGCGGGCATCTGGCGGCGCTGGAGCTAGCCGCTGCAACTGCCGTGAGCGCCAGGGTTGCCTCCTGGGCTCGGGCCCTGCGCCTCGACCGTACAACTGATGATGTTGTCGGGGCTGCCAGGGGGATTGGTGGCGTATCCGGTCAGGGTCACGGTGTAGTTGTGAAAGGAGCCGGAGAAGTTGTAGTCGTGCGATGCCGACGTGCTCGTGGTCGGCCCCGTAGGACGAGCTGTCACCGAAGTTCCACTGGTACATCGCATGGTTGCCGCTCGTCACGTTAAAGGTACATACCCCGTCGGGAGGCTGACAATCCCAACTGAAAGAAAGCGGGGCATACGCGGAAGCCTTCTTCGGAGCCGATAGGATAACTCCTGTGGCCAACAGTAGGCAACTTGAGATCAGAAGTAGCTTTCTGGACAGTGTCATACCTGTTCTCCTTCCAATGGCCCGATGCTCCAATGCATCGGCCAGCCCTTTATCCAAGGCTACTTTCTTCCACCACTGGATCGCTTGCCTATTCGTGCTATCTCCGGGATAGTGAGGCCATGACGAAACCCCTTGGCCGTGTCGTGGAGCTCGTTCGATATCCCGTCAAGTCGATGGCCGGCATTGCGAGCGAGTCGGCGTTTCTCGGATGGCACGGGCTCGGCGGCGATCGGCGATTCGCGTTCCGGCGGGTGGGCGACAGGAGCGGATTCCCGTGGCTGTCCGCGAGCCGGCTCGCGGACCTGGTGCTCTATCAGCCGTGCGGCCTCGACGAGCGCACGGGCGAGCCACTGCCGACGCACGTCCGTACGCCGGCCGGTGAGCAACGTGAGCTCTGGAGCACGGATCTGCAGCGCGAGGTCGCGGCGGGGTTCGGCAGCGAGGTGGAATTGATGCAGTTCCGGCAGGGCCTCTTCGACGAAGCCTCGATCTCGGTCATCGACTCGGCGACGATCGCAGAGGTCTGTCGGACGTCGGGCGTGCCCGTCGATCGGCGGCGCTTCCGAGGCAACGTCGTCCTTGAATGTGACGATCGCGAGCCGTTTCTCGAGGACCGGTGGGTGGGTGGGACGCTGGTGTTTGGGGAGAGCGAGCCCCGGCCGGCGGTGCGCGTCACGATGCGGGACGTGCGGTGTCGGATGGTCAACCTGGATCCGGAGACGGCGGAGCAGGATGCCCGAGTGCTGAAGACGGTGGTGCGGTTGAACCAGAACAACGCCGGGGTGTACGGGACGGTCGTACGGACCGGGACGATCCGCCTTGGCGATCCCGTGAGCTTGGCTGTGGGCGACGAGCCGTGAAGAGGACCCTCATCACCCCGGCCCTCTTCTCCCGCCCCCTCCCACCCCCGGGCCAACGCGTTAACCTTGTCTTCGGGTAGGGGCGGGTCTGGACGGGTGGGAGG
>JBAPYB010000620.1:0-5137 GCA_049284515.1 Thermoanaerobaculia bacterium | reverse complement strand
CAGCAGCACGCGGCGCCGGCCGCGCGCCCCCTTTTTCGTCTCCCGCTCCCTCCCCGCCCCCTCGCAGGCCCCGACCGATGCACCCTCGGACCTGACCGCTTGGAAATCGGACGTGACCGATGAGTCGTCGGTCATGACCGATGCGTCGTCGGACGTGACCGATTTCAAATCGGTCGTGACCGATGTGACGTCGGACGTGACCGATTTCAAATCGGTCGTGACCGATGCACCGTCGGACGTGACCGATGGAAGATCGGACGGGTAGTGGGTCAGTTTGAGTAAACGGACCGTAACTAGCTGATTCTATTTGACTTCCAGCCTTCAGGCGGGGTACTCTCCCGGGCCTGGACGGGGAGCGGATTCGCCTCTCCCTTGCCAGCCAAACCAGACGGCCCGGCGGGTGCTAGGAACACGTCGCCGGACCTGACCCCAGCACGGAGGATCAGTCCATGCAGGAGCTAGCACGGAAGTCTATCCCGCCCGCCCCGCCCCCGTCCCCACCTGACCGCGCCGCTTCCCCGCCCGTCATCGATCCGGAGCGATTCGAGGACTTCATGACGTTCCGCGAGGTCTTCATCGTCCACTTCCCGGACGCCCGGGCCAACGCCCGGCTCCGGGGCTTCGGCCACCTGCTTTTCGACATGGTGCTCGCCACCTGGGGCGACTGGCCGAACTATCGGGAGGGCATCTTTCCTGCGGAGATGCGCGCCGCCGTGGCGGACATGCGCTTTCTCCAGGGCGCTATGTCGAATTGGTGCGGGCCGGCCTTCACCGGCTCAAGCGAGTACGAGGTACGGCTCGCGGGAGTTGGTGCCAGTGTTGCGCTCGCGGTTGGCGAGCTGGCGGACCGCCTGGAAGTCGAGTTGAACTCCTGGCAAGGGGCGGCGTCATGAGGGGGCGAACCCTGAAACCGGAGCGGGTGCAGTGAAAACCGCGAGCTTTACCGTGCATGCCGATGTCCGGCAGTCCGCGAGATGGAAGCAAGCGGCAGAGGGGGAAGGCTACCCCAGCGTGGGCGGATGGCTTGCAGCGGCAGCGGACCGCCACCTGCAAGCCGTGGCGCGCAGCGGCCGGCCCGTCCCCCTGGCTTGGCGCCTGGGGAGCTTCAACGTCCGCCTGGAGGGCGGCGAGCTGGCGCGGGTAAGCGGCCACGTCTCGCCGCCGTTCGGTTCCTTCGCGGGGACGGACAAAGGCCCGGCCCGCTACGCCGGACGCGGGCGTCACCCGCTGGTGTTCCTGCCGGACTGCCGCATCATCGCGACGCTCCGGAGCTACCGCGAGTGCAAGACCCTTGCGGCGGAGATCGCTCCCGCCCTCATCCGGGGCGAGCTTCCGGACCCCGCCTCTATCCTCAAGACCTACCTGTAGCACCAGGGGCCGGTCCGTCCAGGGCCGGCCCTACTTCTCCCCGGGCTCCTTGCCCCATCGCTTGCGCGCCGCGTTGCGGGCGATCTCTTGGCGCTGCTCTGGCGTCAGGTTCGCGGCCCGGGCCTTCCCTCCCTTCGATCCCCCAAGCTTCCCCAGGGCCACGGCGGCAGGGTTTTTCGGGGGACCAGCGTTCTCCGGCGGGAGCGGGGCGACCGTACCGGTCAGCTCGCCCACGATCTGAAAGGCAAGCTGATTCGAGTCTCGCGGGCGTTTCGGGAGCGGGTCGGGGTGCTCTGGCTTGCTTGCGCGCGTGTGCATCACCGCAGTATGCCACAGTTTCATGAGCCAAGGTTGCCACCAGAGTTTGCCAGTCAGCCAGAACGGCAATGTTGCAGCATGGCAAGCTGTCTGGTAATGTCTGCCTTGCCATGGACAAAACGACAAAGGCAACCCTCGACAAACTCACCGAAGTGCGGGAGTGCTCGCGCAAGGCGCACAAGCTTCAAACGGAGCTGCTGAAGGTTCGCGCGAGAGAGAACGCCTTGAAGGGGGAGATCAGTCAACTTTTTGATGCTCTCAGCATCATTGCTGCCGCCGACCCCGAATTCTCCGCCGAGTTTCAGCAGGTCAGGGATATTTTCCAAGTGTACCAAGCGGATCTTATTTCGCTACGGGAATCGGGCACCTACCCGGAGCCCGAGACTCCGGAACCGGTGAAGGCGGCCTCGTTGGCCGAGATCATCCAGGAAATCACCGCGAGCATGGAAGGCGAATTCAGCGCGGGTGACGTCCGGAGACGTCTCTTGGAGCGGGACCCGGAACTGCACAGCAAGAGTCACGCGGCCTCGATCACGACGGCCCTGGCAAGACTTGCGAAAGATGGAGGAACGCTTGAGAGGATTTCAGGGGACGGAAGAGGTAAAAAAACGATCTTCCGCCGCAAGGTATGAACGCTTTATCTAAGGAGGGGGCGACGATGCGCATCCAAGAACACGGCCCATAAAGGCAAGAGCCGCCTTGCGGCGACTCTTTTCAGACTGACGGTGAGCCGTGGAGGCTCCAAGACCTAAGCACCTTGGATTCTACCCTCCTCAGCTTGCCATTACAAGAGGCAAGTTTATGAACTCGCATAGAGAGCGTGTGTCCCAGCGCAAGCGCTGGAAGCTCATGTGGTCCCACCTGCCGCGGAAGGCGTAGGTACGCCCAACCGGTCCCCCCGACGGCGTGAAACTAACCTTTCGCGCCGTCGTATTTCCTCGAAATTTCCTAGGGAAAGGACTTGACTTTGCCAGCGCACCTAAGCATAATGGTCAGTATGGCAAACGTACTCAGCACCGCCCGTCGCGCCGCCGTCATCTCCGCCCTGGTAGAGGGCAATTCGATCCGCGCTACGGTCCGCATGACCGGCGTGGCGAAGAACACGGTCGTCAAGCTCCTGGTAGAGCTGGCGGGCGTCTGCCAAGCGTACGCGGATGAGAACCTCCGGAACCTGCCCTGCAAGCGGCTTCAGGTGGATGAGATCTGGGCCTTCTGCTACAGCAAGCAGAAGAACGTCCCCACGGCCAAGCAGGGCATTTTCGGCTACGGCGATGTGTGGACGTTCGTTGCCATTGATGCCGATACCAAGCTCGTGCCGTCGTGGCTCGTGGGCTCGCGGGACATCGGTTCCGCCACGGAGGTCATGCAAGACCTCGTGGGACGGCTCGCGAACCGCGTGCAGCTCACGACGGACGGTCTGAAGGCGTACCTGTCGGCGGTAGAGGATGCTTTCGGCGGATCGGTGGACTTCGCTCAGCTCGTGAAGCTCTACGGCAACGCGCCCAGCGGCCCCGAGACGCGCTACTCCCCGGCGGATTGCATCGGAACGCAGAAGCATGCCATCACCGGTTGCCCCGATGCCAAGCACGTCAGCACGTCGTACGTCGAGCGCCAGAACCTCACGATGCGGATGTCCATCCGCCGGTTCACCCGCTTGACCAACGCCTTCAGCAAGAAGGTGGAGAACCACACGGCACAGGTCGCCGTCCACTTCTTCCATTACAACTTCTGCCGGCAGCACATGAGCCTGAAGGGTAAGACGCCCGTCCAGGCGGCCGGCGTCGACTCCCGCCGCTGGAGCATTGAAGACATGGTGAGATTACTTCCGGATGCCAAGGATTGAAACTGACCCACTACCATCGGACGTGACCGATGAGACGTTGGTCATGACCGACGTGCCGCCGGACGTGACCAATTTCAAATCGGTCGTGACCGATGCACCGTCGGACGTGACCGATGGAAGATCGGACGTGACCGATGAGACGTTGGTCATGACCGACGTGCCGTCGGACGTGACCGATTTCAAATCGGTCGTGACCGATGAAGTGACCCAAACCAGCGGTGGCGCCACCACCTCCCCCCCGAACTTCGGAGCCTTGCCGATGACCTGCCGCTCTGCGCATGCTGTGAGGATGATACCTCACCGCCCATGTCGTCGGCAGTCTGGTAGCCCGTGAGAGCCAGGCCGACTTCATCCCCTCACATCCCCGGATGCCCAAAGGGCTCGATCCGGTTTTCCTGGATGCGCAGCACGTACTCGGCGTCGGAGATCCGGTTCTCCCAGTGGCCGAAGGCGCGGGCTCCGAAGTAGCCGGCGAAGAAGAGGATGAGAACCGCCGCCGCGTAGGCCTGGAGGCTCAGGCGGCGCTTGGCGGCGCGCAGGCCGAGGGCGTCTTTGATCGGGCAGACGGCCACGCAGTCCATGCAGCCGATGCACTCGGGGCTAAGGACATTGATCTTCTTCGAGACCGGCAGCCGCGCCATGCAGACGCGGTCGCAGAGCCCGCAGTCAATGCAGGTCTGCGGGTTGCGCTCGATGCGGGTGGGCGAGAGCCAGGAGGTCAGCCCCAGGAGGGCGCCGTAGAGGCAGAGGTAGCGGCACCAGAAGCCGTTGTAGAGCAGGGACAGCGCGGCAAGGACGAACAGCACCCAGGCGCCGACGGCCGTCATCTCGGTGAAGAAGAGGCCCATCTTGACGTCGGCCAGGCGGTTGTACGGCGAGTCGAGGAAGGACCTCAGGGCCGCTTCGCTCATGCCGAAGATCGCCCAGAGGAAGAAGGCCATCAGCAGGTACTTGAGGCCCCGCAAAGGGATGTCGAGCCACTTCCAGATGCGGAAGTTGCGGCCGAACAGCCGGCGCCCCAGCCGGGCGAGCGACTCGGAGAGGAAACCGACCGGGCAGATCCACGAGCAGAACGACCGGCGCAGGAGGATCGCCAGCGCCAGCCCGATGAGCGTCAGCATCGCCGCCGCCGGATGGATCGTGTTGAGCGTCCCCGTGCGGACCCAGTCGACCAACCCCATCAAACCGCTGATCGGGAGAAACCCTTCGACGCCTGGGGGCCGGGTCGGCAGCGGCAGCCTGCCGGCCTCGGCGGCGCTGACGAAACGGGCGAACTGGATGCCCAGCAGGATGCAGACGACGACGAAGCCCGCCTGCACGACGATCCGCAGGCGATAGGTCTTGATCCCCTTCTTCCCGATTTTGCCGTTCAGCCAGGTCCTCGCCTCCGCGATCATCGGCCTGCGGTCCTCCAATCAAGTTGGCCTTACGGTATGCGGAGACTGGGAGCGCGGGCACCACCCGGCGGTGTGGGGTCGGAAGGAGCGGCGGGGTGGGTGGCTCGGCGCTAACGTTGCCTTCGAGCGCCCCCACCCAAGACCCTCATCACCCCGGCCCTCTTCTCCCATCGCCCTCCCCCCGACCGGGAGAAGAGGGAGGGTGCATAGC
>JBAPYB010000619.1:0-15084 GCA_049284515.1 Thermoanaerobaculia bacterium | reverse complement strand
TACGACTCGCTGACCATCCGCCTCTGGGGCACGGGGCGCGACTACACCGTCCGCACCGTCCGCGATACCACGGGCGAGCGGGTCTCCGGCAATCCCAACCGCGACCGCTTCTACTCGGAGTACTGGACGCTGATCCGCGGCGCCGGAGTGAAGGGCGCGCCGCGCACCGACAAGACCTGCCCCAACTGCGGCGCGCCTCTCGACGTCAACATGGCGGGCGATTGCGAGCACTGCGGCGCCAAGATCACCAG
Source organism: Thermoanaerobaculia bacterium (assembly GCA_049284515.1). Classification (GTDB taxonomy): domain Bacteria; phylum Acidobacteriota; class Thermoanaerobaculia; order Multivoradales; family UBA5704; genus DATARR01. The sequence continues at coordinate 14,833 of JBAPYB010000619.1, read as the reverse complement.
CGGCGCCTTCGACTGGGTGCTCTCCACCATCGAGCAGGACGATTCCTACACGGGATAGCCTCAGGCCGCCAGGTCTGCGAGCGACTTGCCGCTCGCGAGCGCCTCGGCGACCCAGGCTGGACGCTTGCCGCGGCCCGACCAGGTCAGGTTCGGATCGCTCGGGTGCCGGTACTTGGGTGCCACGCTGGCGGCGGCAGCGCCTTTGCCGCGCTGCATACGGACGACGTCTTCCAGGGTCAGGCCCAGGCTGGCCGCCAGCTCGCGCATCTGGCCGAAGACCCTCTCCCGTTCGGCCTCCCGGCGGGCGGTGATCTCGGCCTGGGCGTCCTTCACGAGGCTCTCGAGCTCTTCGATGGAGAGCTTGGAGAGATCGGTGTTGCTGCTCTTCGCCATGGTTCTTTTCTCCTCTTTCATGGGATGGGGCGGGGAGTATATCGCCGCCGCGCCTGCCCGGAAACGCCGGAGATCGCCGCGCTCGTCCGTCTACGAAGGCACCTTGCGATCGGGAGCTGGCCTCTTCAGGACGAACCTGCGACGCCATCACCGCCGGCTCCTTTTCTGGGCCACCCTTTTCCACCGGTGGATGCAGGCGAGCCGGCGGTGGCGAGGTCGCGACTGGTAGAGTTAGGCCGCGAGGAGACGGTGCGGCCGATGAAAGAGACGAAGCCCGACAAGGAAGCCCTCAAGAAACAGCGCCGCATCGCCGAGAAGCTCGGGGTGCCCGAGATCGAGCGCCACGTCTTCCTCTGCTGCGATCCCACCAAGGCCAAGTGCTGCAGCCGCAAGCGCTCCCTGAAGGCCTGGAAGTTCCTGAAGAAGCGCGTCAGGGAGCTGGGCCTCGCCAAGGCCGGCGTCCACTCCACGCGCGCCAACTGCCTGGACATCTGCCTGGGCGGTCCCATCGCCGTCGTCTATCCCGACGGCACTTGGTATGGCCACTGCGATCCGCCGGTGCTGGAGCGCATTTTGAAGGAGCATCTCCTGGGAGGCGAGGTGGTGAAGGAGTACTTGATCGCGGAGCGGCCCCTGGGCCAGGCGCCAAGCGATCCCCTCGGCCGGAGGCGGTAGAGACGGCCCAGGTCCTGAACGATATCCCTCCGGAGTCCTCGGAGACTGCGGGCCGTCTCCGCAGGGCACCTCGGTTCCTCTCTGGAACCGCGACCGCAGGCCGAGGCGTTACCGACCGGCGACCGGCGAGCTGTTCTGCGGTAGCTTCAGCGCCAGCTCGCCCGCGGCTTCCAGCACGCCGCCGATGCAGCGGGGATCGCCCTCCGGGGGCGCTCCGTGGCGGAGGACCGGTGCCCCGTCCGTGGCGCAGAGGGTGTAGGGACCCGGCTCGACGTTCGGCACGACCAGGCGGCCGGGAGTCTGCGGCGTCCCCTGGAGATCCGCCCACCGGCGCAGCAGGCGCGGCATGGTGAGGGCTTTGCGCCCACGGGCCGCGGGAGCGCAGGGATCTTCGTCGCGCCCGTCCTTGGGGCGGCCCTTCTCCTCCGCGAGGTCCTGCCCGGGCAGATCGAGCACCAGGGTGCCGCCGGGAGCATCGACGTGAATTTCCAGCAACCGGGCGCGGGCCACCTCGGCGTCGAGGATGCGCAGGGCGGAGCCGGGAGGAAGCACCACGAGGCTGACCTTCCTGGTTCCCGGCGGCAGAGCCAGACCGAAACCGCCGTCCTCGTCAGACCCGGAGATCTCCACCGGGACGCCGGTGCCGGAGCCCGCCGGCCAGGCCAGCACCTGGGCTCCGGAAGCGAAGCCCAGGTGGGGGAGGATGCGACCGCTGATATCCAGCCTGTCCGGCACGACGAGGCGGACGGGGGGCGTCCCGTCTCCCTCGTGGAGGGCGACAGGAGACCTCTCGCTCAGCCGATAGGGGTCTCCCCGGGCCGCCAGCAGACATTGCGGGCCGGGATTCAAACCGATGAAAGTCAGCTTCCCGAAATCGTCGGTGACGGCCTGGTTGCGGATCCTGCCCAGGACGTTCACCGTGCTGCGGGGGAGGCTTCGCCCCCTTTCGTCCACCACCTCCAGCGGCAGCGCGGTGTCGGGAATGCGGATTTCGAGCGCGGCGAACGGAGCGCCTTTCGGCACCCGGACCGGGCCCTGGAGGTTGAGGTCGAACCGCAGCGCCTGGGAGCCGGAGACGCGGATCTCCCACGGACCTTCGTCCGGCAGAAATCCCTCGAACCGTCCCTGGGAATCGGAGCGGAACGAGGCGCTTCCCCGCGCGTTGTTGAAGTCGAGCGCCGCCGCCAGCGGGCCCTCCCGCCAGGTGAGCCGGCCGTGCACGGGGATGAGCTGGACGAGCGCGTTGAGGGCTCTCGACCCGCGCAAGAGGGTGACCTTCTGTTTCTGCCAGACGTTGTCCTCCGCGAGGCCGATGCCGAGCCAATAGTCCCCGGGCGGCAGGCCCTGCGCCTGCCAGCGGCCCAGCCTGGAGCCGGTGCCGGTCAACGGCTGCCAGGTCTCCCCCTCGTCCATGCGGCGGTCCGGCTGCAGGATGAAGCTCCAGGGCCGTTCGTTGGGGGCGGTGAACGGATGAACCGTGACGTCGAGCCCCACCGGAGGTGTGACCCACAGCGGCTCCGGCATCTCGACCGAGCGGTCGCCTTCGATGACGATGGGGCCGGAGTGGGCGGTGGGCAGGCCCGGCTCGCTGGCGCGGATGACGTAACGCCCCGGCTTGACGCCCGCGAACCGGAAGAAGCCCCAGGGCCGGGTGGTGTACTCCAGGGATACCATCCGCAACGGCTTGGCGGGAAGCCCCAAGCTGCCCACGACCTCCGGCGCCAGGCTCACCAGGACGGAGTGGGTCGGAATCGCCTCGTCGACGGTCCGCACCCAGCCGGAGATGGCGGCTCCGCGCTCCAGCTTGACGGTGAGGTCTTTCGTTTCCCCCTCCTTCACCGGCACGTTCCACTGGTAGGCCGGCATCAGGGCCGTCCCCTGAAACCGCAGGTCGACCCGCCCGGCCGGGACCTCGCAGAGGCTCTGGCCGTCGTGCAGCGGGCTGGACAGCGAGACCTCCCAGGGGTGAGCCTCCTGTCCCCGCAGCACCCGGCTGGGACGCACCCGCACCTCCAGGTCCCGCGGCACGCTCTGGCCCGGCGGCAAGGTCACGTTGAGCCTGAGCAGGCCCCGGACGACCGGCGGCGCGCCAGCCGGGTCCGGAGCGAGGACGGCGAGCAGTAGGAGGCAGGCGATCTTCATGGCGAGCCCTCCGGCGAGTCCATAGGAGTTGTCGTCAAGTATACGGAAGCGGAGGCGGCAGCGTTGCATGGGCCACTGCCAGCTCCCGGTTGACAATCCCCCCCGCCCTGCTATCATGGAATTCGTACCGAATCAGTCCTGTATTAGGGTTCGGGCAAACCGAAGGGCCAAGAGACATGATCCGTATCACCAAACAGACCGACTACGGAATCGTCCTGCTGACGCATCTCGCGGCCTTTCCCGAGCGGCAGCTCAACGCGCCGGAGGTGGCGGCGGAGGTGCATCTGCCGCTGCCGATGGTCAGCAAGATCCTGAAGCTGCTGGCGCGCGAGGGGCTGCTGACCTCCCATCGCGGCGTCAAGGGCGGTTACGGGCTGGCCCGGCAGGCGGAGGAGATCTCCATGGCGGAGATCATCGCCGCCCTCGAAGGGCCCATTGCCCTCACCGAGTGCATCAGCGTCGAGGGGGACTGCTCCCACGAGCCGCTCTGCCCGGTGCGCTCCAACTGGCAGCGCATCAACGAGGCGGTCCGCGCGGCGCTGGAGGGCATCTCCCTCTCGGAGATGGCCCGCAGCCGGACGCCGGGACCGCAGGGGCTGGTGACGCTGGGCAGCGGGCGCGCCACCTTCGCGCCCGCCGCACTTCACGAGGTTTGACTAGAGGAAAACCATGCAGACTCCGACCGAAACCATCGAGCAATTCGCGACGCAGGACTATAAGTTCGGCTTCATCACCGACGTAGAACAGGACATCTTCCCGCCGGGCCTCTCCGAGGACGTCGTCCGCGCGCTCTCGGCCAAGAAGGAGGAGCCGGAGTGGATGCTCGAATGGCGCCTCAAGGCCTACCGCCACTGGCTCGGCATGGAGGAGCCGACGTGGGCGAACGTGCACTATCCGCCCATCGACTACCAGGCGATCGCCTACTACGCGGGACCGAAGCCCAAGGGCTCGGGGCCGAAGAGCCTCGACGAGGTGGACCCGGAGATCCTCGCCACCTACGAGAAGCTGGGCATCCCCCTCCGCGAGCGGGAGATGCTCGCCGGCGTGGCGGTGGACGCGGTGTTCGACAGCGTTTCCGTGGCCACCACCTTCAAGGCGAAGCTGGCCGAGGTCGGCATCATCTTCTGCTCGTTCTCCGAGGCGGTGAGGAACCACCCCGACCTCATCAAGCAGTACCTCGGCTCGGTGGTGCCCTACTCGGACAACTTCTTCGCCACGCTCAACTCGGCCGTGTTCTCGGACGGCTCGTTCGTCTACATCCCCAAGGGCGTGCGCTGCCCGATGGAGCTCTCCACCTACTTCCGTATCAACGCCCTCAACACCGGGCAGTTCGAGCGCACGCTGATCGTCGCCGACGAGGGGGCCTACGTCTCCTACCTGGAGGGGTGCACGGCGCCGATGCGCGACGAGAATCAGCTCCACGCGGCGGTGGTCGAGCTGGTGGCGCTCAAGGACGCGACGATCAAGTATTCGACCGTGCAGAACTGGTATCCGGGCGACGCCAACGGCAAGGGCGGCATCTACAACTTCGTCACCAAGCGCGGCAAGTGCGACGGGGCGAACGCGAAGATCTCCTGGACGCAGGTGGAGACGGGCTCGGCGATCACCTGGAAGTACCCCAGCGTCATCCTCAAGGGCGACCACTCGGTGGGCGAGTTCTACTCGGTGGCGCTGACCAAGGGCTACCAGCAGGCGGACACCGGCACCAAGATGATCCACATCGGCAAGAACACCAAGAGCACCATCGTCTCCAAGGGCATCTCCGCCGGCCATGGCCAGAACACCTATCGCGGCCAGGTGAAGATCCTCAAGGGTGCGGACAACGCCCGCAACTTCTCGCAGTGCGACTCGATGCTCATCGGCGACCAGTGCGGCGCCCACACCTTCCCGTACATCGACGTGCAGAACCCGCTGGCGCGCATGGAGCACGAGGCCTCGACCTCGAAGATCGGCGAGGACCAGATCTTCTACTGCAACCAGCGCGGCATCGCCACCGAGGACGCCGTGTCGATGATCGTCAACGGCTTCTGCAAAGAGGTCTTCCGCGAGCTGCCCATGGAGTTCGCCGTCGAGGCCCAGAAGCTGCTCGCCGTGAATCTGGAAGGAAGCGTCGGCTGATCCGTCTTCAATCCAAAATCCAAAATCGGAAATCCAAAATCGGAAATACCTATGCTTGAGATCAAGAACCTACACGCCGCCGTCGAGGGCAACGAGATCCTGAAGGGGATCGACCTGAAGATTCAGAACGGCGAGGTGCACGCCGTCATGGGGCCCAACGGCTCGGGCAAGAGCACGCTCGCCCGGGTGCTGGCCGGCCAGGAGGCCTACGAGGTCACCGCCGGCCAGGTGCTCTTCGACGGCCAGGACCTGCTGGACATGGACCCCGAGGAGCGGGCGCGCGAGGGGGTCTTCATGGCTTTCCAGTACCCGGTGGAGATCCCCGGGGTGAGCAACACCTACTTCCTCAAGGCGGCGCTCAACGCCGTGCGCAAGCACCGCGGCTTGCAGGAGATGGACGCCTTGGAGTTCCTCACCATGGTGCGCCAGAAGATGAAGCTGGTGCAGATGGAGGAGACGCTCCTCAACCGCCCGGTCAACGAAGGGTTCTCGGGCGGCGAGAAGAAGCGCAACGAGATCTTCCACATGGCGGTGCTGGAGCCCAAGCTCTGCATCCTCGACGAGACCGACTCGGGGCTCGACATCGACGCCCTGCGCATCGTCGCCGACGGCGTCAACGCCCTGCGCGCGAAGGACCGCTCGTTCCTGGTGATCACCCACTACCAGCGGCTGCTCAACTACATCGTGCCGGATTACGTGCACGTGCTGGTGGACGGCCGGTTCGTCCGTTCGGGCGGCAAGGAGCTGGCCCTGGAGCTGGAGGAGAAGGGGTACTCCTGGCTCGAGGATATCGCCGCGGTCGCCGCGGTGGGAGCGTAGGGCCATGCCGATGACGGAGACTCAGGCCCCGGCGGCCCTCGCTCCTTACCTCGCCGACTTCGAGCGCCATGACCGCGAGCTGCACGAGCGGCCGGGCGCCGAGCCGGCGTTTGTCCACGCCCTGCGGCGGGCGGGTCTGGAGCGCTTCGCGGCACTCGGCTTTCCCACCACCCGGCAGGAGGAGTGGCGGCTGACCAACGTCGCCCCGATCGCCCAAGGGAGCTTCCATCGCTCCCAGGGCGATCCCAACGCGATCGCGCCGGAGCAGATTGCCCCCTACGATTTCCCCGCCGCGGCGCGCTTGGTGTTCGTGGACGGCCGGTTCTCGTCCCGGCTGTCGGCCACGACCGCGCTGCCCGCCGGGACCGTCGCCACCAGCCTGGCCGCGGCCCTCGCTTCGACGCCCGGCCTGGTGGAGCCCTGGCTCGGCCAGCTCGCGAGCTTCGAGCAGCAGCCGTTCGTGGCCCTCAACACGGCGTTCCTGGGCGACGGCGCCTTCGTTCACGTCCCCCGGGGCGCGACGTCGGGGTTGATCCACGTCCTCTTCCTCTCGTCCTCCGAGGACGGCCGGGCGACGGTGTCCTATCCGCGCAACCTCTTCGTGGCCGGCGAGAACAGCCAGCTCACGGTGGTCGAGACCTACGCCGGCACCGGCGCCTATTTCAACTGTCCGGTGACCGAGCTGGTGGCAGGCGCCAACTCCGTGGTCGACCATTACAAGGTGCAGCGGGAGAGCCGCGAGGCCTTCCACGTCGCCACCTTCCAGGTGCAGGGCGAGCGCAGCAGCGTGCCCCGTTCCCACTCCATTTCCCTCGGCGGCGGCCTGGTGCGCAACGACGTCAACGCCGTGCTGGCCGGCGAGGGGATCGACTGCATCCTGAACGGCCTCTACCTGGTGGACGGCCGGCAGCACGTGGACAACCACATGCGGGTGGAGCACGCCAAGCCCCACTGCTCCAGCCACGAGCTGTACAAGGGAGTGCTGGACGGCAAGGGGCGGGCGGTGTTCAACGGCCTGATCCACGTTCACCCCGGCGCCCAGAAGACGGACGCCAAGCAGTCGAACCGCAACCTCCTGGTGTCGCGCGAGGCGGTGGCCAATTCCAATCCGCAGCTCGAGATCTACGCCGACGACGTCAAGTGCACCCACGGCTCGACCGTCGGCCAGCTCGACGAGGACGCCGTCTTCTACCTGCGTTCACGGGGCATCGGCGAGGAGGCGGCGCGCAGCCTGCTGACCTGGGCCTTCGCCAGCGACATCGTGGAGCGCATCCAGGTGGAGCCCGTGCGCAAGGACCTCGAGGAGTTCCTCTTTGCCCGCCTGCCCAAGGGCGAGGTCGTGCGGCAGGCGGTGTGAGGGAGCCTGGGGAGAGCCTGAGACCTTCATGGTGACGACAACCGAGAGGCCGAGCGAGACCACCGCCCCCGCCTACGATCTCGACCGTACGCGGGCGGATTTTCCAATCCTGGCGCAAAAGGTACAAGGCCGGCCCCTCGTCTACCTCGACAACGCCGCCTCCACCCAGAAGCCGCGGGCGGTGATGGACGCCATCGCCGCCTGCTACGGCGAGTACTACGCCAACGTCGAGCGCGGCGTGCACACGCTTTCGCAGAAATCCACGGCGGCGCGGGAGCAGGCCCGGGAGACGGTGCGCCGCTTCCTGAACGCGCCCAGCGCCGAGGAGATCGTCTTCGTCCGCGGCACCACGGAGGCGATCAACCTCGTGGCCGCGAGCTGGGGGCGACGCAACGTGGGAGCGGGCGACGAGATCCTCGTCACCGAGCTGGAGCACCACTCGAACATCGTCCCCTGGCAGCTCCTCTGCGAGGAGCGGGGCGCGGTGCTGCGGGTGGCCCCCATCGACGACCGTGGCGAGGTGATCCTCGCGGAGCTGGAGCGGCTGCTCTCCTCCCGTACCCGGCTGGTGGCCGTGGCTCACGTCTCCAACGCCCTCGGCACGGTCAATCCGGTTCGCGAGATCGCCGGGCGAGCCCACCGCGCGGGCGCCCTGGTGCTGGTGGACGGCGCCCAGGCCGCGCCGCACCTGCAGCTCGACGTTCAGGCCCTGGGCGCCGACTTCTACGCCTTCTCCGGCCACAAGGTCTACGGGCCCAGCGGCATCGGCGTCCTCTGGGGCCGGCAGGAGCTGCTGGCGGCGATGCCGCCGTGGCAGGGCGGCGGCGGCATGATCCGTTCTGTCAGCTTCGCGAAAACGACCTACGCGCCGCCTCCCCATCGCTTCGAGGCCGGCACTCCGGCTATCGAGGCGGCCATCGGGCTCGGCGCGGCGCTCGACTATCTGACCGCCCTCGGGCTGCCGGCCGTGGCTGCCTGGGAAGCCGGGCTGCTGGCCCTGGCCACCGAGCGGCTGGCAGCGGTGCCCGGCCTGCGGCTGATCGGCACGGCGCCGGACAAGGCGGCCGTGCTCTCGTTCGCGATGGCGGGGATCCACCCCCACGACGTGGGGACGATCCTCGACCAGGAGGGGATCGCCGTGCGCGCCGGCCACCATTGCGCCCAGCCGGTGATGGAGCACTTCCGGGTGCCGGCCACCACGCGCGCCTCGTTCGGCCTCTACAACACCCGCGAGGAGGTCGAGGCCCTGGCGGCGGCCCTCCACCGAGCGCGGGAGCTCTTCGGGTGAACGCCATGAATGACCTGCGCGACCTCTACCAGGAGGTCATCCTCGATCACAACCGGCGGCCCCGCAACTTCGGGCCCCTGGCCGCCGCCAATCGCCACGCCGAGGGGAACAACCCGCTCTGCGGCGACCAGGTGAGCGTGCTCCTCGACGTGGCGGACGGGCGCATCCAGGACGTGGCCTTCCAGGGCGCGGGCTGCGCCATCTCCATGGCCTCCGCCTCGCTGATGACGGAGGCCATGAAGGGGAAGACCGTGGAGGAGGCCCGCCGGCTCTTCCACGCCTTCCACGGCCTGCTCACCACCGGCGATACCGGCCACGTCCCCGATCGCGAAGGCTCGCCGGAGGACCTGGGCAAGCTCGCCGTCTTCACCGGCGTCCGGGAATTTCCCATGCGGGTCAAATGCGCCACCCTGCCGTGGCACACCCTGCTGGCGGCGTTGTCCGCCGAGATTCCGCAGGATCAACCCGTCTCCACCGAGTAGCGCTGAAGGAGGAGCCTCAGCATGGATACCCATCCGACCGATCCGACCCATCCGACGGATCCGACTGATCTGAACACGGCGAGCCCCCCCGCCGATCCCTCCGACGTCGAAAGCGGGATCGTCGAAGCCCTGAAGACGGTGTTCGATCCCGAGATCCCCGTCAACATCTACGAGTTGGGGCTGATCTACGACGTCGACGTCCAGGAGGGCGGGAGGGTCCAGGTCAAGATGACGCTCACCTCCCCCGGCTGCCCGGTGGCCGGCTCCCTCCCCGGCGAGGTCAAGACCAAGGTCGAGGCCGTGCCCGGAGTCGCTTCCGCGACGGTCGACCTGGTGTGGGATCCGGCCTGGAATCCCGCCATGATGTCGGAGGCCGCGCGCCTGCAGCTCGGAATGTTCTGACGCCGGACGGTCGAAGTTCTGAAGAGTCATCACCAAATTACCGGGATGAGTGATAAAGTTCGCGTGGACGACCCAGCGCAATCCTGCGTCTGGCTCCTGCGAGCCATCCCGTGAACGGCGCCATAGACCCTGAATTCGACCCCGATCCCGAGCCCGAAGAGAGTCTGGAAGAGTTGGTGCGGCGGATTCGCCACCGCCTCAAGACGGTCCTCCGGAGCTACGACATTCCCTTCCAGGACGCGGAGGACCTGCTCCAGGATTCCCTCCTGGAGGCCCTCCGCAAGTGGGACACCATCTACAACAAGGACTGCTGGCTCGTCGGCACCCTCCGCTTCAAGTGCTCGAATTACTGGAAGCGGATACGCACCAAGATCCCGCAGACCATGGACCTGTCGCAGCTCGAGGAGCTCTGTCCGCCGCTGCCGCCGCCGCAGGAGAAACGGGACGAGGCGCTCGATCTGCGCCACACGCTGAGCAGCCTGGACCCGCGCCACCAGAAGGCGCTCTGGCTCCGCTTCGCCATGGGCTTCACTCCCCAGGAAGTGGCGGACCAGCTCGGCTACTGTCATTCGAGCGTGCGCAAGCTCACCCAACGGGCGATGATGCGCCTGCGGCGCGCGGCCGCCCTCTCCGGGCCCTTCCCGGAGCCGCCGGACGACGAGGACGAGGCGCCTGAGACCTCCCCGGACCTGGACTGAAACCTGCATGTCACCGTCGGCAGGAGCGGCTCACCTCCCCGAGGTGTTCTTGGCCGGTCCTCGACCGGTCCTCAAGGGGACCCAAGGGAAGAGAGCCCATGCGCAACCCCAATGTACGTATTGTCGAAGACCCTCCCCCGGAAGCCGGCGGGGAGACCCGTAGCGCATCCCGGCTGGCGGAGACCCACCGGCTGATGCGACATCGCGACGAGAGTCCGGCCCAGGCGCAGAGCATGGATGCCATGGGCCGGTTGGCGGGCGGCATCGCCCATGTCTTCAACAACCTGCTCACCGCCATCTCCTTTCAGACCGAGCTGGCCATGAGCTCGCTCTCCGGCGACGACGCGGCCCGCAAGCATCTGCGGGAGATCGAGAAAGTCGGCGAGAGAGGAGCGGCGCTCGCCCGCCAGCTCCTCGCCTTCAGCGGCCGGCAAGTGCTGCACGACCGCGTGCTGCAGCTCAATCACCTGCTGACCGGCATGGAGGAGCGCATGCACCGCTTCCTGGGCGACGACATCGAGCTGAAGCTGGAGCTTCACCCCGAGCTCGATCGGGTGTCGCTCGATCCCGAGCAGTTCGAGCAGGTGATCGCGAACCTCATCTCGAACGCCCGCGACGCCATGCCCGGCGGCGGCCGGGTGACGCTGGAGACGCAGAACGTGGACGTGCAGCCCGGCAATCTCACCCATCCATTGCGAGCCGCCCCGGGCCGCTGGGTGCTCCTCAAGGTGAGCGACACGGGACCGGGCATGCCGGAGGACGTTCGCCGCCACGCCTTCGAGCCGTTCTTCAGCACCAAGGGCGCCATGGAGATCTCAGGGTTGGGGCTCTCGACGGCTTATGGCGTGGTCAGCCAGAGCGGCGGCCAGATCGTGGCCAACAGCGAGCCCGGTGGCGGCTCCCACTTCCTCATCTTCCTGCCCAGCGCCGAGGAATCCGCCCTTCGCGACGGAAAGGGCGCGGCGACTCCCGCCCGCGAGTGGGAGACCCTGCTGATCGTCGAGGACGAGGAGAACGTGCGCAAGCCCCTCATGCAGATCCTGGCCGCCCGCGGCTACAACGTCCTCGAGGCCCGCGACGGGGCCGAGGCCATCCGCGTCAGCCAGGGCTACTCGGGCCCCATCCACCTGATGGTGACCGACATCCTCATGGACGGCATGAGCGGCGTCGAGCTTGCCGAGCGCCTCTCCTTCAAGCGTCCGGAGATGCGGGTGCTCTTTGCCACCGGCTATCCCGCCGGCCTCGCCGAAAACGCCAGCCTGGGCCGCGAGGACGCGCCGCTGCTCAAGAAACCCTTCAGCGGCCGTGAGCTGGCGCAGAAGGTGAGAGAGGTTCTGGAGAGCGGAGACTAGGCGCAGCGATTCCGGGCATGGCAGGGCCTCGCTTCTGTTATAAACACGCAGGAATTCCGGGCTCCGTCTCCCAATTCAAGGAAACAGCATGCGCTCAATCCTCCGCAATGCTCTTCTTCTCGGCCTCCTGGCCCTCCTGATCGCCGGCCCGTGGACCTCCGCGGCCTTCGCGCAGGGACGGGGCGACGAGGAGTTTCAATACCGCTGGCAGCTCCGCAATATCGTCGGTACCCTGGCCGGCCTGTTCCTGCCCAACCGGGGCGAGGGGTTTCTCACCTTCAAGAAGGATGGCAATGGGCACCTGCGCAGCGAGCTGACCATCACCTCGGCGGTCGCCAAGCAGGGTGAGTATTTCCGCTACGGCTCCGAGGTCGACACCAAGACCCTGCAGCCCATCCGCGCCTGGAGCTCCTACTCCTGGCGGGGCGAGACCAAATCGAAGAGCGACGACATCACCACCAACGGGGTGCTCGACATCGCTTCCGGCATCTACGCCATCCGGCGGGACCCGCCCAAGAAGACGCGGCGGATGGAGATCTGGTCGGACGGCAAGATCTACCCCGTCATCGTCATTCCGCAGGAGACCGAGACCCGGACTCTCGCCGGCAAGAAGATCGAGGTCCAGAAGTTCTCGATCCGGGGCTTCGACGCACCCGGCCGCGAGCGCTGGAAAGGGAGGCTGGACCTCTGGCTGGCCCGCGACGAGGGCGCCACACCGGTGGAGATCCTCATCTCCCGCAACCTCGCGGACGTGCGTATGGAGCTGAAGTCGCTCAAGTGATTTCGTAGAGGCAGGGACTCAACAGCAGTCATTCTTTTCTCAGGAGGAGATCTATGAAGCACGCAAAGTACGTCTGGACCTTCGCGGCGGCGGGGCTTTTCGTCCTCGTAGCCTGCCACAGCCCGAAAATGGAGAAGGCGATGACGAGCGATCACGCGATGGACCACTCCACCGCGGCGGCCAAGCCCGCGAGCGCTTCGTCGACGAAAGCCATGGCGAAGCTGCAGGGCGATCCCGCGAACACGGCGTTCTCCGGCACGGTCACCTTCTCGCCCGCGCCGGGCGGCGGCGTTCACGTCGTGGCGGACGTCAAGGGCGTGCCGCCGGGCAAGCACGGCCTCCATCTCCACGCCAACGGCGAGTGCGTGCACGGCGATGAGGCGGGCAAGCACTTCTCCTCCGCCGGCGGCCACTTCAACCCGGCCAACGCGCCGCACGCCTGCCCACCCACCGATCCCCGCCACGCGGGCGACTTCGGCAACATCGAGGTGGACGCCAGCGGCAAGGGCCACTTGGACCTCGTCTCCAAGGACATCGCCATCGCCGCCGGCGCCAATTCCGTGGTGGGCAAAGCCGTCATCCTCCACGCCGGCGCCGACGACTGCACCACCCAGCCCACCGGCAACTCCGGCGACCGGCTGGCCTGCGGGGTGATTCACTGACGGCCCCTCATCACCCCGGCCCTCTTCTCCCGCCCCCTCCACACCCCCCACACCGGGAGAAGAGGGAGAGGTTAGTTAGAAAAAACAAGACAAACCATTCCCCTCTCCCGGTGTGGGGGGTTGGGCGGGGGCGGGAGAGGGGGCAGGGGGTGAGGGTCCGCCCCGTAGGGGCGTCTTTGCCCCCTACACCACCTCCACCCACTCCAGCCCCACCCCCGGGTCCTGCAAAATCCGCCGCGCGATGCGCTGGAAGGTCTCGCCCGAGTCGGTGACGCAGAAGTGGTGGGCGGCGGCGTGAGTGGCTTCGAGATGGCGGTCGGCGAGGCCGGCGGCGACCATCTCGGCCACGGCTTCGGCGGAGTCGACGAGGGTGACGTCCGGCCCCGCCACCCGCTGGAGCACGGGGACGAGCAGCGGGTAATGGGTGCAGCCGAGCACCAGGGTATCGATCCCCGCCTCCAGCAGCGGGCGCAGATAGCGCCTCGCCACCTCCTCGGTCACGGAATCGTCGTGCCAGCCCTCCTCCACCAGCGGGACGAACAGCGGGCAGGCCTGGCTCACGATCTCCAGGCCGGGCCGCAGGGCGCGCAGGGCGCGCGGGTAGGCGTCCGAGCGCACGGTGGCCTCGGTGGCGATCACGCCCACCCGGCCGCGGCTCACCTGCGCCGCCTTGAGCGCTCCGGGCTCGATCACGCCCCAAGTGGGAACCTCGTGCATGTCCAGATGGGGCAGCGCCAGGGCGGACGCGGTGTTGCAGGCGACGACCACCGCCTTGACGCCGCGGCCGGTCAGGAATTCGATGTTCCGCCGCGTGTAGCGTGTCACCGTATCGGGCGACTTGCTGCCGTAAGGGAGCCTCGCCGTGTCGCCCAGGTAGAGGATGGACTCCAGGGGCAGCCGCCGGCGCAGGGCCGAGACCACGGTCAGCCCGCCCACTCCCGAGTCGAAGACTCCGATGGCGTCGATCATCGTCCGGCGAGCGTCCGGTCCACTGCACGATCCGGCGATCGATCCGGGACGAGGGGATGGGAGAGGTCGAGGTGGCCGGAGAAGGTCTCCCGTTGCACGCCGTTCCACAACAGCACCACCTGTTGGGCCTGGGGGACGTTGAGGGCCACCGAATCCACCACGCTGTAGACCCGCTGGATCTCCTCCGTCGAGCCGCCGGGCGGGGGCTCTTCGTGATTCGGCCAGCGCAGGTCGACGTAGGCCGTGCCGTTCGGGCTCAGCAGGACGCCGCCCACCGCCACGCCGGCCGGAAAGGGGCCGACCAGCCCGGCGGTGTGGGGACCGACGAGCAGCGCGTCCAGGATCTTGTGGATGCGGTCCTTCGGCGACTCCGAGACCTGGAGGTCCCGCGGCTCGGGCTTCAGCGTGCCGCCGTCGGCCGGGAAGAAAAGCTGAAAGCTCACCGTCTTGCCGGGCTGAGCTCCTGGACCCGCCGTTCCGTGTCCCCGGCCGGCTTCACGGCGGCCGACGAGCCACCACCACAGCCCTCCCCCCACGAGCAGCGCCAGAGCGAAACCGAGAACGAAGCTCGCCGCCCGGCGACTCATACGGGAGGGACCTTCGCGGGTGGCTTGGCAGGGCCCGGAGATCCCTGGAGCCGCAGCGGCGCCGGGGTCCGGGCCGGCGCCGGCGCCACCCCGGGCGTGGGCGTCGCC
>JBAPYB010000618.1:0-3086 GCA_049284515.1 Thermoanaerobaculia bacterium | reverse complement strand
GCAGACCGCGGTCTCAGCTTCGTAGACCGCGGTAATTTCTTCGTAGACCCGGGTCTACGTGACGTAGACCGCGGTCGATTTTTCGTTGCACGCGGGCGGGCTCCTACAGCCAGTTGCGATATAGCTCCGGCCTGCGATCCTGCGAGAAGAGGCGGCGGGCAGTGGAGGTCTTGCAGCTTCGAGATCGACGCGAGCGTCGCAGCTCTGCACCGTCGACGGCAACGGCCAGGTGGCCATCGAGAAGTCCATCGCCGGTTTCGCCTCCGCCACGATCGGAGCGGTCGTGGCCGGCGCCTTCAGTTGAGGTCTCTGGCGAAACCCTTCAAGGCACGAGGTTTGCAGTTTTTCCCGGCGTCCGTGTGACCGGCGCGCGGCAAGCTCGGCACCTCGCTTCCACTCCTCCCTTCCTCGAAGTGTACCGAGCTTGAGCTCCAGCCGGGTAGGGAGGTTTCCCATGTCGCAACTTTCCCGCCGCCAGTTCCTCTACAGCTCGGCCGCGACGCTGGGCTCGCTCGCCGTAGGACGGTCCCTGTCGTGGGCCGCTCCGGCCGGCCGGCACGCCCGGCTGCCGCGGCCCGAACGGAGTGGAATCGACCACATCGTCGTGGCCATGATGGAAAATCGTTCCTTCGATCACCTTCTGGGTTGGCTGCCGGGCGCCGGCGGCCGGCAAGCCGGTCTCGTCTACCGGGACAGCCAAGGGGTGGCCTTCAAAACCTATCCGCTGGCGCCCGACTTCCAGGGATGCAGCCATCCCGACCCCGACCACTCCTACGACGGCGGCCGGATCGCGTACAACGACGGCCTCTGCGACGGCTGGTTGCGCGCTGGAACCAACGACCTCTATGCCATCGGCTACTACACCCGCCACGATCTGCCGTTCCTCGGCAAGGCCGCGCCGGACTGGACGGTGTGCAACCGTTATTTCGCCCCGTTCATGGGGCCGACCTATCCCAACCGCATCTATCTGCACACGGCGGTCACCGACCGGGTGGACAACTCCCTCACCGCCTCGACCCTGCCGACGATCTGGGACCGCTTGGTCGACGCGGGGTTGGATGGACGCTACTATCACAGCGACACCTCCTTCCTCGATCTGTGGGGGCCGAAATACACCTCGCTCAGCCAGCCGTATCCGCAGTTCCTCCTGGACTGTGCCGCCGGCGACCTTCCAGACGTGGCCTTCGTGGACCCGCCGCTCAGGGGCGAGTCCGGCGGCACGTCGGGCGACGACCACCCCCACGGCGACCTGCGCGCCGGCGAGTGGTGGCTCTACCAGACCTATCGCGCGGTGACCACGAGCCCCGCCTGGAGACACACGGTCCTGGTCATCACGTTCGACGAATGGGGCGGGTTCTTCGACCACGTGGTCCCCGAGCCGGCGCCCGACGTGGACCCGGCTTTTGGGCTGCGGGGCTTCCGCGTGCCCTGCCTGCTCGTTTCGCCGTTTTCGGGGCCCGGCATTGCGCGCGACATCTACGATCACACCTCGATCCTGAAAATGATCGAGTGGCGCTGGAGCCTGCCGGCCCTCTCCGTCCGCGACGACGCGGCGAACAACCTGGCGGAGGCGCTCGACTTCAACCTTGCGCGCCATCGTGTCCGGGACTACGCCGTGCCGCAATTCAGCTCGGTGGCGTGTCCGTAAATCAGCGCAGCGTCACCGCCGGGTTGCGGATGAAGCGGCGGCGGCAGGGCTCGCCGCGGCGCGCGCGGCGGGCGGCGGCGCCTTCTGCTCCAGCAGGTAGGCGAGGAGGTCCGCCGCGTCCTGCAAGTTGATCAGGGTGGAGTACTCCGGCATGGCGCTGGGGCTCTGGCAGGGGGCGCCGTTCTTGCACTCCGGCGCGATGAAGGCGTCCGGTTGGAGGATCGACTCGTAGATGTACTGTTCCGCCGGCTTGCCCTTGATCCGGCTCGCCGCCACGACGCCGATGCCGCCCAGGTGGGGTCCGATGTTGTTGCTGCCGGGCACGTGCGGATCGCCGTGGCAGGCGCTGCAGGCGTAGGTCTGCTCGTAGAGCTGGGCGCCGCGGGCGGCGTCGGCGATGGGCAACAGCAGCCGGGCGTCGGTGGGAAGAGGCTCGCCGCCCCGCGGCCGCAGGTGGGCGTGATCGGGTGCTTCGGGGATGGGGAAGTAGGCCGTCCGGTACCCCCGCTGCCACTTCACGAGCAGCTTGCCGTGAGGCTTGGCGGTGTTGAGGTCGAAGTGGAGCGCCGTGTTGAGGGTCTGCCCCGGTTCCAGCGTCGCCTCGCCGACCACGGCGGCGACGGGCGGTACGTCCTTGCCGATCTCGGGCACCAGGTAGAGCTCTTCGCCGCGGAACTCCCGGGGTTGTCTGGAGAGGTTGTGCAGGGCCATGTGCAGGGTCACGCGCTGCATGCCGGGCCCCGGCAGGTCGGGCATCATGGAGGCAGGCTTCTGGAAGTTCTTCCCGTGCTCCATCTGGTCCTCGACCCAGGTGGCGTCTTCGAGACGCATCTCGAGGTCGTCGAAGGTCGCCTGGCGCACCGGCATGCGGTGGGCGGCCTGGAACACCAGGCCCCAGCCGACACCGGCGAGGATGACGATGCCGAGGAAGATCAGGAGGCCGGGCTGGGTCAGCCAGCGGCGGGCGTTGGTGCGCAACCGGCGCTCGTGCAGAGTACGGCGCCGCTGGGCGCCACGGCTGGGCTCGGACGATTCGGTCGGCTGGCTCATGGCTACTCCGCTCCTCCCCCGGGCGCCGCCACTCTCGCTCGCACCTCGACGGCGCCGGCGTGCTCGAAATGCAGGGTCAAAGGGATGGTGCCGTTGACGGCGGCGAACGTCCGGGGCGCCACCAGCATGATGTGCTTCCCCCCCGGCTGGAGCTCGAGCGTCCCCCGCGCGGGAACCTCGAACCCTTCGGGGTGCTCCACCATGGTGATGACGCCCTTCTCCTCACGGCTTTCGTGGGGCTCGGCGGCCTGGGCCACGGCGGATTCGACGCGGACCAGACGGTCGCTCTGCGCGCCGCGGTTGACGACGGTGAGGTAGACCGCCCCCATGCCGGGCGTCAGCGTGGCCCGCGCCTGGCGGACCTCGATCTCGTGGGTCGTCGAGGTGG
>JBAPYB010000617.1:0-6171 GCA_049284515.1 Thermoanaerobaculia bacterium | reverse complement strand
TCGCGGCCCTGCGCGCCCGCCTCGCTTCGTCCGGCGATTTGGGCGGCCTGGCGACGGGTCCCGCTGCGGACCGCTATGACGAGGCCGTCGCCGCCGCGGTCTCCCATTTCCAGAGCCGGCACGGCCTGGAGCCCACGGGCAAGGTGGGAAACGACACCCTGGCCGAGCTCAACGTGCCCGCCGAGGCCCGCGTCCGCCAGATCGCGGCCAACCTGGAGCGCTGGCGGTGGATGCCCGCCTCCCTGGGCGACCGCTACATCCAGGTGAACATCCCGGACTTCCACCTCGACGTAGTGGAAGACGGCCAGGTGCCCCTCTCCATGCGGGTGATCGTGGGCAAGCCCAAGAGCCACACCCCCAACTTCAGCGGGCGCATGACCTACCTCGAGCTCAATCCCAACTGGAACCTGCCGGACGACATCGCCGCCAACGAGATCGCTCCCAAGCTGGCCACGGACCCCGGATATCTCGCGAGCCACGACATGGAGCTGATCCGCGGCTGGGGCGGCAAGGAAGAGGTCGCGGACCCGGCGACCGTCGATCTTGCGAAGCTCGGCAAGGGCTCGCCCTACCGCGTGCGCCAGCGGCCTGGAGCGGACAACTCTCTGGGCCAGGTGAAGTTCATGTTCCCCAATCCGTTCGACGTCTACCTCCACGGCACGCCGAGCCGCTCCCTCTTCGCCCGCACCGTGCGCAGCTTCAGCCACGGCTGCGTGCGCCTGGAGAAGCCCGAGGAGCTGGCGGCCTATCTGCTCAAGGACGACCCCAAGTGGAGCCTGGAAGCCATTCAGTCGGCCATTGCCTCCGGCGAGCACCAGACCCTTTCCCTGCGCAAGCCGCTGCCCGTGTACATCCTCTACTGGACGGCGTGGGTGGACCCCGACGGCACCGTCGAGCTGCGCCGGGACCTCTACGGCCATGACGCGGCCGTCGCGCAGGCGCTGGCCCACGAGCCGCCGGTATGGATCGAGCGGAGCGCGCTGCGCGAGGAGGTGATCGCGGCCGCGGGGCCGGTCAGCCCGGTCAGTCCGGCATTGGCTCGGGGAGCGCTCCCCGGCCTTCCCGCCCGTCCACCCAACTCTTGACCAGCGTCGCCAGGATGATGACGCCGCCGCCGGCGAGCGAGCCCGCCCCGGGCCGCTCGCCGTGGACGAGCCAGGCCCACAGGGGGTTGAGCACCGGCTCCAGCAGAAGCAGCAGCGACGCCTCGAAGGCCCGCACCTTTTCGAGCCCCCGCAGCAGGGAAAGATAGGCGATGGCGATCTGAAAGACGCCCAGGTAGCCCAAAATGATCCAGTCCACGGGCCGGCTCGCGAGGACCGGCAGCGCCAGCGCCATGGGCAGGCAGGCCAGGGCCGCGAAGACGTTCCCCCACAAGGCCGCGGCCGGCGCCCACGAACCGCTCTCCTCGCCGGCCTGACGCCCAAGGTAGCGCAGGCCCATGACGGTGAGCGCCCAGGTGAGCCCCGAGCCCAGCGCCAGCAGGTTGCCGAGCGGCGGGTTGGGCGCCGTGGCCGAGACGGGGTCGGTGCCCACGAAGAACATCCCGAGCCCGAGGGCGAGGGCCGCCATGTAGACCAGGTCGCGCGCCCGCACCGACTCCTTGAGCAGCCACGGCGAGAGGAGCAGCACGTAGAGGGGAGCGGTCGACTGGAGGTAGATGGACGCCGCCGCCGTCGTCAGCTTGGTGGAGAGCACGAAGAGGATCATGGTGGCGGCGTAGGCGAGCCCCACTCCCAGCACCCGCAGGTTCGGCCGCCGCCGCACCTCCCGCACCAGCGCCAGCAGGGCGAGCCCGGCGATCACCGACCGGAAGCAGGCCACCTGCCAGCCGGCCAGGTGCACGGCCTTGATCGCCGCCCCGCCAGACGAGAACAGCGCCGCCGCCGCCAGCACCTTGAGGCGCGCGGCGAGGGGCGTGGGCTTGAGGGCGGTGGGCGCGGGCATGTGGAGGGATCTTAATACGCTCCCCTCCTTGCCCTCGACCCCCGCCTGAGCTAGCCTGTCAGGTGAATCAAGGGAAAGGACCCGGCCGCCGAGATGTCTGACCCGCAGCGCAAGATCTTCGTCCTGGATACTTCCGTCGTCCTGTACGACTTCAACGCCCTCCAGAACTTCCAGGAGCACGACGTCGCCATCCCCATCACGGTGCTGGAGGAGCTCGACCAGTTCAAGAAGGGGAACTCGGTCCTCAACCTCCAGGCCCGCGAGTTCATCCGCCAGCTCGACAAGCTGTCGAGCCACAACATGCTCCACGAGTGGATCCCCCTCGACGGGCCCGCGCACGGCAAGTTCCGGGTGGTCACCGAGGAGGGCGGGCCCGTCGACGCCGGCGAGGTCTTCGGCTCGCGCAAGGCCGACCACCGCATCCTCAACACCGTCCTCAACCTCGCCCAGGCCCATCCGGACCGCCGGATCGTCCTGGTCAGCAAGGACATCAACCTCCGCCTCAAGGCCCGCGCCCTCAACCTGCCGGCCGAGGACTACGAGACGGTCAAGATCAAGGACCTCGACCACCTCCCCAAGGGAAAGAACGAGGTCGAGATCGCCGACGGCGCCACCATCGACCGGCTCTACCAGGACGAGTGGCTGCCGGTCGAAGCCGTGCTCGACAGCCGGCCGCCGGGCAACCAGTACTTCATCCTGCGCAGCGGCTCGAAGTCGGCCCTCGCCTACTACAACCCCCGCACCGACCGCATCGAGCGGGTGGTCAAGCCCATCGCCTACGGCATCTCGCCGCGCAACGCCGAGCAGACCTTCGCCCTGCACGCGGTGCTCAACCTCGACGTTCCCCTGGTTTCGCTCTCGGGCGCCGCCGGCACCGGCAAGACGCTCCTCGCCCTCGCCGGCTCGCTGGAGCAGCGCCGCCACTTCCGGCAGATCTACCTGGCGCGGCCCATCGTCCCCCTCTCCAACCGCGACATCGGCTTCCTGCCCGGGGACGTCAACTCGAAGATCAACCCCTTCATGCAGCCGCTCTGGGACAACCTGGGAATCATCAAGAACCAGTTCGACGAGAAGGAGCGGGAGTACCGGAAGGTGGACGAGATGGTGGAGACCGAAAAGCTCCACATCGTCCCCCTCGCCTACATCCGCGGGCGCAGCCTGGCCAACGTCATCTTCATCGTCGACGAGGCCCAGAACCTCACCCCCCACGAGGTGAAGACCATCATCACCCGCGCCGGCGAGCGCACCAAGATCGTGCTGACGGGCGACATCTTCCAGATCGACACCCCCTATCTCGACGCCCACAGCAACGGCCTTTCCTACCTGATCGACCGGCTGCGCGGCAATCCGCTGTACGCCCACATCAACCTGGAAAAAGGCGAACGGTCGGCGCTGGCGAACCTCGCGAGCACGATGCTGTAATTTCGACCTGGAGACCGCTTGGAGATTTTCAAGATCTTCGGCTTCGAAGCCGCCCACTTCCTGCCGAACGTCCCCGCGTCGCACAAATGCCGCCGCATGCACGGCCACTCCTTCCGCGTCGAGGTTTACATCACGGGAGAGGTGGACCCGCAGACCGGCTGGGTGATGGACTTCGCCGATCTCAAGGCCTGCTTCCAGCCGCTCGAAGACCGCCTCGACCACCGCCTGCTCAACGAGATCGAAGGGCTCGAAAACCCCACCAGCGAGAACCTCGCCCGCTGGATCTGGCGCGAGCTGAAACCGCACCTGCCAGGCCTTTCGCAGCTCGTGGTGCGGGAGACCTGCACGGCGGGATGCATTTATCGGGGCGAGGACGCCTGATCAAAAATCAACTCCCCGCCGGAGATCGTAGGGGCGCAATTCATTGCGCCCTCGACGCTGCGCCGACCGTTGCGGGCGCAATAAATTGCGCCCCTACAAGGCACGCGGAACGTTTTCGTCGGGGCTGCGCTGAAGCCGCTGCAGAGCGATGACGTAGAAGGTCTCGCTCGGATACCTCAAGACCTCCGCGTCGGCTCCCAGGGTTGCGATCAGGTTTTCGGCCATGGCCGCATAGTGCTCCTCCATGCCCTTGCTTCGCCCGCCGAGGCTGTGGGCGGGGAAGGAGACCACGGCGTGGCGAACGTTCAGAGCGCGCAGCAGCCGCAGGCTGGCGCCGCGCTCCTGCTGCTCCAGACAGGGCACGGCCTTGAGCAGAAAGGCGAGGTCCGCCGGCTCCTCCGGCGGACGGACCAGGAGATCCCGGCATTCTGCAACCAGCCGGTGGGAAAAAAGTCCGAGCCGGGCCATCAGCTCGCAGTCGATGTCCATGGCATGGTAGGAGGCGCCCGCGGGGAGCCCCATCCATGGCAGGCCGAACGGGTGCAGGCCGCAGGCTAAATCCAAGACCCGGCTCGGGACTCCGGTCACGGCGAAGATGCGGCCGTACAGCTCGTCGAGGATCGGCAGCCGTTCGACTGTCGAGGCGTGGAGGGACATCGCCTCCAGGCAGTCCCCCCGGCTTCCTGCGTCGAGCTGCGTCAGGCGGGCCGCAGCTTTTGGGGATAGATAGGCGGCGTAGACCTGGTGCAGCTTGCGCTTCGCGGCCTTGAGAACCTCCTTGTCCGACCGGTAGCGCACCGCGGCCCATTGCGCCACCCGCGACAAGGTCTCCGGGCTGACGTTGCGGTATTTCGGAGCCGTTGCCAGAAGGCCGGCAAGGCGCTCGATCCGCTCAGCGCTCATCGGCCAGCGCCGCCATCAGGCGCGAATAGAAAGCAAGGTTGTGAACCGTCGCGAGGCGGTTGGCGAGACCGTCGTCGATACGAAAGAGATGATGGAGATAGGCGCGCGAGAATCGCCGGCAGGTCAGGCACGAGCAGAAGGCGTCGAGCGGCCGGCCATCGCGGTAATAGCGCTCGTCCTCGAGGTAGAGGACGTCGTAGAAATCCTTGCCGGTAAGCCTTCCGCCGGCCCAGTCCCGGGTCGCCACCATCAACCGGCGCCGGCGGGCGGCGCGGGTGGGGAACGACGAGTCGAAGGTGTGGTAGCCCGCACGGTAGGCTGCCACGATGTTTTCCGGTTTGCCGATCCCCAGGCCGTGAAGGGGAATGCCGCGGGGAACCATCTCGGGAATCCGCAACACCATCTCCACCAGCTCTCCCTCCTCGCCGATCGGCCAGCCGCCGAAGCCGAAACCGTCGAAACCGATCTCCAGCAGGCTCTCGGCGCAGCGGCGCCGCAGATCCTGATCGTTACCCCCTTGGATCACCGCGAAAAGCAGAGGACGCGGCCCGTCGCCCTTGCGCTGCGCGAGCCGGCGGCCGAGCTCGGCCTTGCACAGCCGCGCCCAGGCGATGGTGCGCTCCACGCTCGCGAGGTGCACGTCGGACGCATCCTCCGGGTGCGTGCATTGGTCGAGGCAGAAAAGGACGTCGGCCCCGAACCGCATCTGCTGTTGCACGGATTTTTCCGGCGTGAACAGGCGCTTGTCGCCATCTCCGCCACGGCCGCCGGGCCGGTAGACGAAGCCCTTGGCCGAGACGCTGCCGTTGCGGCTGTTCTCCCGCAGCAGGGAATAGATCTGGAAGCCGCCCGAATCGGTGACGATGGGTCCGGGCCAGCCCATGAAGCCATGAAGTCCGCCCAGCTTCGAGATCACGTCCGCGCCGGGCTGCGTGGTGACGTGGAAGGCGTTGACCATCACCGCGGCGACGCCGCTCGCCGCGAGGTCGGCGGCGTCGACGGACTTCACCACGGCCCGCGTGGCATCGGGGAAAAACGCCGGCAGGGGGATCGCGCCGTGAGGGGTGGGGAGACTCGACAGGGACGGGGAGGAATCGCGCGCTGTCGAGTCTGGCATCTGATAGGCTGCCTCGGGCCACGATCCTACCAAAATGGCGAGAGATCCAAGTTCCGAACCCGCCGCGGCCGGCACCCTGTACGTCGTGGCGACGCCGATCGGCAACCTGGAAGACCTTTCGCCGCACGCCGAGCGAACGTTGCGCGAGGTGAGCCTCATCGCGGCGGAAGACACCCGCGTCACCCGCCGCCTGCTGGCGCAGCGGGGCCTGAGCCAGCCCATGCTGAGCTTTCACGATCACAACGAGGCGCAGCGGACGGCGGAGATCCTGCGCAGGCTCCACGACGGGCGCGACGTGGCCCTGGTCAGCGACGCCGGCACGCCGCTGATCAGCGATCCGGGTTTCCGCCTCGTGCGGGCGGCGGCCGCGGCGGGCCTGCGGGTGGTGGCCGTCCCCGGCC
>JBAPYB010000616.1:0-25380 GCA_049284515.1 Thermoanaerobaculia bacterium | reverse complement strand
CGGCTATACCGGCCTGCTGGCATTCGCCGGCGCCTGGCTGGCGCTGCTTGCCGCCCGCGACCGCCGCGCCTGGCCTTTCGTGGGGTTCGCCGGCGCCGGCCTGCTGCTGGCCGGCCGGTTCCTGCCGCTCGCCCAACTGCTGTATGTGGTGCCGCCGTTGCGCATGCCGGCCTACGCCCGCCTGCTGCCGGTGGTCTCGTTGGCGCTGTGTGTGGGAGGGGCCTTCGGCACCGACCTCCTGCTGGGCCGTGGGCGTTCGCGTTCGCGCGGCGCGGTCGCGATCTGGACCTCTCTCGCCCTGGCGGCCCTGCTCAGCCTGGCCGTGGCCGCGGACCGTTGGACGGTCGCTCTCTGGGTGCTGCTGGCGATGGCCGCGGCCCTGGCCGGCTGGCGGCCGCGCTGGGGAGCGGTGGCCCTTGCCGCGGTGCTCCTGCTCGATCTGATCCCGTGGTCCCGCAGCCTGCTGCCGGTGGGGGACCCTTCGCTTTTCTATCCGCGGTCGGCGCTCATGAACCGCCTCGTCCTGGAGGCGGGAGATCCGGCGGCCGGCCGCGCCACCGGCGGCGACTATCTCGTCTATCCCGGCCTCCTCCAGATCTACGGCGTGGCCGATTTCCGGGCGCACGACCCGCTGGCCTCCGCCGACTATCTCCACGTCCTGGACCTGGCGTTCGGGTTCCACCCCTCCATGGAGCACTACTTCGCGCCCGTCCGCAACCTCGACCATCCGCTCCTCGACTTTCTCGGCGTGCGGGCCGTGGTGGGCAGCCCCGCCGTGCCTCGCTACCGCACTCTGCCGCGGGTCGATCACGGCCGCTTCTGGCCCTTCACCCTGATGCGCAATCCGGATGCCCTGCCGCGCTGGTTCTTCCCCTGCGAGTCGGTGGCCATCGAGCGGGGCGATCTCGACCGCTGGATCGTGGAGCTGACCGCGGCCTGCCGGGTGGCTGTCTTTCGGGATGAAGTGGGTGCCTGGCGCTCAGGTCCCGGCGGCCCGGCGTCCCCCGAGCTGCGAGTCGTGTCCGCCGCTCCAGGCCGGGTGGTGCTGGAAGTGCCCCCGGGAGGCGAGCGCCTCCTCGCCTCCTCCGTCCCCTTCTCGCGCGGCTGGTCGGCCCGGGCAGGCGGCCGGGCGCTGCCGACGCTCCACGTCGACGGCGCCTTCCTCGGGGTGCGCCTCCCGGCCGGAGCGTCCCGCGTCGAGCTGCGCTTCCTGCCGCCCGGGTTCGTCACCGGCTGCGGGGCCTTCGGCCTCGCGCTGGGAGCCTTCCTTGGTCTCCTGTTTCTCCCGCGATTGGGACGGAAGGGGCGGAAGGCAGGCATGGACGGGGATAAAGAGCTAAAATGAAATATATCTATGCGTGCCGTAGCCGATCCGACCGTGTTGGGCGAGCTGGAGCTATTCCGGGGGCTCAATCCGCGGGAGTTGGCAGAGCTCAACGGTTTGCTGAGGAGCTCGACCGTGCAGGCCGGCACCCATTTCATCACCGCCGAGCAGCCGGGCGAGGTCCTCTATGTGGTGCTCGAAGGGACGGTGAAGATCTACGTCACCCGCGCCGACGGCCGGGAGGTCATCCTGGCCTTCCTCGGTCGCGGCGATACGGTGGGCGAAATGAGCCTGCTGGACAGCGCCGGCCGCTCGGCCAACGTGGTCACCACCGAGCGGGCGCGCCTGCTGTGGATGGACCGGGTGACCTTCCAGACCTGCGTGCGCACGCTCGCCCCGCTGGCCGGCAACCTGGTGCGGCTCCTCTCCCACCGCCTGCGGTTCGCCAACGAGCAGATCCAGGCGCTCTGCACTCTGGACGTCCAGGGGCGGGTGGCGCGCCAGATCCTCGCCATGGCCGACCGCTACGGCCGCCCGGCGCCCGGGAGCGAGGTCCGGATCCCCCTCCGGCTCACCCAGAGCGACCTTGCGGAGATCGTCGGCGCCTCGCGGGAGCGGGTCAACCAGGTGATCGGGGACCTCAAGCAGCGGGGCCTGATCTCGGTCGATCCCCTGCATCGCATCCACGTCCACAACCGGCGGGGGCTGGCGCGATACTGCAGCTAGGAGGCGTGGATCGACAAAGGGAAGCTTGAATGACTCAAGACGATTGACGCGGCCCCTCCGTTCCTCCTACTGTATGGCTCCAGATTCGCCAACAACGCCCATAAAGGGGGAGGAAGGCATGTCGTACATCATCACGGAGAAGTGTCTGGGAGAGCGCTACGCCACCTGCGTCTCGGTCTGCCCGGTGGACTGCATCAAACCGGGCGATTATCGGGGCGAGGAGTTCATGATCATCGACCCCGAAGCCTGCATCGACTGCGGCCTGTGCCTGCCGGAGTGCCCCATCGGGGCCATCCTCGAGACCGAGGACGAGGACCCGGAGTGGGCGGCCATCAACAAGGAGCTGGCGCCGGAGTTCAACCAGAACCCGGCAGTGTCCGAGCGCGCCCGCAACGATCCGCCACGCAAGCCGGGCAACACGATCGTGAACCCTTGAAACGGGATTGACGCCGGAGACGGCCCCAAGGCGGTCCCGGGAAGGGACCCTGCCCCCGGGACCGCCTTAGGGAGCCACGCCGATGAGAGTCGCCTTCGTCAAGCCGCCCATCGGCGGCATCCTCGGGCTCGAGATGCTGACCTTCGTCGAGCCCCTGGGCCCCATCTCCATCGCCGGGGGCCTGGAGGCCGGGGGCCATGAGTGCCGGGTCTTCGACCTGCGGATCGACGGCGAGGAGCCGGGGCTGGCCGAGTGCCGCCGCTTCGCTCCCGGGGTGGTCGGCCTGCAGTGCAACTTCACCACTGAGCGCTTCCGCACCCTGCGGCTGGTCGATCGCCTGCGCCGCGACATGCCGGAGGCCTTCGTGGTGATCGGCGGCCACGACGCCTCGCGGGAGCCCGAGTGGTTCCTGCGCCCGGGAGTGGGCGCCGTGGCCATCGGCGACGGCGAAGAGGTGATGCCGGCCCTGGTCGATGCCCTGGAGAGGGGCGCCGACCTCCAGACGGTGCCGGGTCTGTTGCTCGGCCGCGGCGGCCAGCCATGTTCGACCGGCGAGGCGCCGATGCGCAAGGATCTCGACTCCCTGCCGATGCCGGCCCGCCACCTCATCACCCACTACGCTCCCAAGTACTACATCAACTTCCGCAAGCCCCTGGCGTTGATGGAGACCGCCCGCGGCTGCCCCTTCAAGTGCAACTTCTGCTCGGTCTGGAAGTTCCACGCCAGCACCTTCCGCCAGAAATCGCCGGAGCGAGTGGTGGCGGAGCTCCAGGCCATCGAGGCCCCGAACGTCTTCATCACCGACGACATCTTCTGGATGGACGTCTACCGGGGCGAGGAGATGGCGCGGCAGATCAAGGCGGCGGGGATCAAGAAGTATTTCACCGTGCAGACCCGCACCGACATCATCTGCAAGTTCCCCCACTTGGTCGAGATGTGGAAGGACTGCGGCAACCTCGCCATCTTCCTCGGCCTGGAGGCCGTGACGGACGAGGGGCTCGACGCCGTCAACAAGAGCAACACCATGGCCAACAACGCCCGGGCGCTCGCCATCCTCAAGGAGCTCGGCGTCGGCTACACCCCGAACTTCATCGTCGATCCCGCCTGGGACCGCGAGGACTTCGCCCGCCTGCGCGACTGGATCGAGGAGACGGGGGCCTACAACAGCGGCTTCTCCGTGCTGACGCCGCTCCCCGGCACCGACCTCTGGGAGACGGCGAGGCGGCAGGTGACGACGCAGAACTGGGAGATGTTCGACATCATCCACGCCGTGCTGCCCACGACGCTGCCGCTGGCGGAGTTCTACGAGGAATACTCCCGGCTCTGGCGTCACGTCCTCGACGTGCGCTACCGGCACCGGGGGAAGGCCCGCACCTACGTGGCGATGGGCCTGGCGCTCGCCACCGGCAAAGTCTCCCTGGGCGCCATGCGCAAGGGGATGAACATGGCCCGCGTCTTCAGCAATCCGGAGACCTTCCTGGAGGCCCACCGGATTCCGGAGCCGGGTGCGGTGCAGTAGGACCCCTTTACGGATCGATCCCACGGCCCGCCGTATCCTTACCGCGGGCCAAAGTATCCATACTCTGTCCCGCGGATGCTTACCGGGAGGCGCGAGCCCGGCGCCGACCGACACCATTCAGTGACACAGCCCACCCGGCGGAGAGCTCCACCCCACCCTGGCGGGGCTTGTAGCCAGCCGCTTCCCGGGCACAGGCTGGGTCCCAGGAGGTGACGCGA
Source organism: Thermoanaerobaculia bacterium (assembly GCA_049284515.1). Taxonomy (GTDB): domain Bacteria; phylum Acidobacteriota; class Thermoanaerobaculia; order Multivoradales; family UBA5704; genus DATARR01. The sequence continues at coordinate 21,157 of JBAPYB010000616.1, read as the reverse complement.
TGACCCGAGAGCGTCGTGGGCTCGCAAGAATCGCCGGGGCTGTGTTTCTGGCCGTGCTTGCGGCCCCCATAGCAGGTTTCGGTGAGACCCGCACCTACACGCTTCACAGCGGACCGGAGTGTACGGAGTCCCAGGCTGCAGCCAGCTTCCCCAAGACCGCCTGTCAAGCCCTGGGTAAGATCGGCGAGCAGGAGCACTGGGGGTACGACGTGACCTTCGGCCAGCAGCCGGTGCGGACTCTCACGTTCCGCGGCAAGACCGGCTGCCAGCACATCCAGGTGGAGACGGCGGCGCCCAAGTCCGGCTGCTATCCCTGCGGCGGGGCGGAATCCTCCGCATCCTGGTGCTTCGACGCCGGGAGCTGACGCCGGGCCAGAAACCCGGCGGCCAGGGCACCGGCCACTCCCAGTCCGAACAACGCGAGCCCCCAAGTCCAGCCCGCCTGCCAGGATTGGACTTCTTTCGCATGCCGGAACGTGGATTTTCTCTCGCGAGACGGCGCGCCAGATCCTCGACTTCGTAGTGCAGTCCAACGTCGCAGCGTGGCGGGCAGAAGCAAGCCGCCAAGGATAGCCGGGCTCCCTACGATGAACCGTCGTCTCCATACGATCTTCCGTCGTCCCCTTACGAAGTTCCGTCGTCCGCGTCCCAATTCCATCGTCTGTGGACAACGGCACGTCGTCTGCGGACGAAGAACCGCTCTTACGACAACTCCGGCTGGGGTCGCAGCCACTCGCGGTCTTAGACGAGTCGGTAGCCGAGACGTTGGGCGGAGCGGTCGAGGTCAGGGAGAAGCGCGGGATCGCTCAACGGGCGATGGACGAGGGGCACTGGCGCGAGCGCGGACATGGCGCGCTCGTACAGAGCGATCACGGGTCGGTTGGCCATCATTGAGGAGGGATAGTAGAGGCCCTGGATGTCAGGGTAGGCCTCGTAGATGGCGCAGGACCAGAGGCGGGAGCGCGAGCGTGGGCCGGAGCTCAAGACCATCGAGGCCCCGGCCTGCGTAGGCCAGGTCCCTGTGAGGTCGAGAAGCTCTACAGCCTGCCGGAGCTCGAACCCCACCAGCGTGACCTCTTCGGACTCACGGTCGATGGTGCGGGTATCCTGAAAGAGCTCCGCCAGGCAGGTGTCGATCTCCGCCGCTGCGTAGTAGATCCCCCGGTCCTGCAACCGAGGTCCGCCGCCTTTGTCCGGCAGGTGATGGTCGAAGCGGGATGTCTTGAGCGGACCGAAGGTGCGGAACGTATTCCATGATACCGGGTGCCGCCCCCCACGTTTATAGAGGCGCCAAAGCTCGGTCCCGGCCGGGAGTCGGAGCAACTCCGGGGAAATGCGGGCGAGGTCGCGGGGCGGGTTCGGCAGCTTGGACAAGCGCGACCCTAGAGGCTGTCCAAGTCGGCCGCGAGCTCCGCCACGGCTCGCGGGGTGTACCCCGCGAGGAGCCAATCCCGCGGGCTCAAAGGATGTTCCATCCCTTCAAGGATGAGGTCGGGGTTACGCTCCGTGAACCAGTGGTAAACCCCCACCGGATGGAGATCCTTCGGCAGCCTGGGGACGACCTCGTCGAGACCGGACAGCAGACGGTCCTCCTCGAACTGGAAAGCGGGAATCTTCCAGGCTCCCTTGATCTGCAGGCCGTAGAGCTTGCGGGCGGCGAGGAGCTGACGTACCCGGCTGGGATCCACTCCCAACCTCTGCGCCGTCTCGGCGGCCGTGAGGCTTGTCTCACGAAGAGCGGCGTACTCGGCGGCGGTCCGGGCCAGTGCGCTCGAAGCTCCCGGGACTGCAGGCTCCATCGTGAAACCGCCACGTATCAAGGCCGCCGTTTCGGCCGCAGGTAGATCGGCCGCAGGGTTGTCCGGGAAGAGAATGCGCCGCATCTCGGCCAAGGCTTCCTCCAGCAGAGGCGGCAGATCCTCGGGCTCGATGCTGAGCCCTCGGGCGTGGAGATAGGCGCGGGTACGTTCGCCTGGGCCGGGAGAGCTGTCCTTGAGTTGTGTCATTGTCTCCTCGCTAACAGCTTCTCACTGCGTGAGGCCTCGTGAGAGTATAGCAGTGTTACAACAGCCGCCTCCACTCTCAATCCGAACAGCCGAACAGCACGAGTTCCAAGTCCAACCCGCCGGTCGGTAGATGAGCCGTACGGCGTGCCGCCCAATCGCGAAGGAGTCCCGGACCCGCCCCTACTTCTTCGCGATGGTGAACTTGCCGAAGCTGATCCCCAGGTTGAAGCCAGTGCCCTTGCCGGTCAGGGCGAGGGAAACCTCTCCCTTGGTCATGGCTCCCGCCGAGGCGGATTTGACGGCTCCCGCTTCGGCGGCCGACGCCACGTAAGTGCCGAGCAGCTCGGAGATGCTCCCCACCTCCGAGAACTTGCCGATACCGTCACGGATCTTGTACTTGCCTGCCGTCAACCCGCCGCCCTTGGCCTCGAGGGTCACCTTCTCCGACTGGCCGTTGTCGCAGGTGATCGTCCCGCTGCCGTGGGCGACCTTGTAGAACGCCGACCATCCTTCGAGGGTGTATTTCATCTCGCACTTCGTCGTCTTGCCGGCTGCTCCCGCTGGCGCGGTCACCGCGGTCACCGTGGTCGCCAGAAGCACCAGGGACAGAATCGAGATCCGCTTCATCAGATCCTCCTCCGGGGAAAGGCCTCCGCGTCCATCATGGCCGGGAGGAGATTCCAGAGATGCAGGAGGCCATCCTATACCAGGCCCGGCGTCTCTTCGAGATGGGGGAGAGGAGCGTCGAGGACGTCCGAGAACAGGGTGAGGACGCGGAAGGTGAGCCCCCAGATGGAGTGGCCGCGGAAGCGGATGGCGGGGAGGAGCAGGCGCGCGCCGTTGCGCTCCCACTCCATGTGGCCGGCATGGCGCGGGTCCCAGAGATGGGAGAGGGGAATCCAGTACGCCTCCGCCACCTCCTCGCTGGTGGCGAATGGTGCCAGCTCTTCCCCCAGGTAGTAGACGAAAGGGGAGAGGATCATCTGCCGGCCGCCGTCTCCCAGGCGCACCAGGACCTCCGAGAGCGGGCCGATCCAGTGGCGGTCGCCCAGGACGAGCCCCACCTCCTCGAAGGTCTCCCGCTCGGCCACCGCCCGCCGGCTGGGATCTTCGGGCGACGAGCGCCCGCCCGGCAGGGCCATGTGGCCGGACCACGGGTCCAACGGATGCTCGGCCCGGCGGATGACGCAGAGCGACAAGTCGTCGCCCCGGCCCGCGAGAACCAGGGACACCGCCGCCTCGGAGCACGAGGGCTCGCCCTCCAGGAGCTTGGGGCTGTGACCGGAGAGGGCGGTGCGGATCTGGTCGATGGTGAACGGCATGGAGGAAGAAGGACGACCGGCCGGCTCTTGGCTGTCTGATCGGACTGCGGCAGAACGGCCAGGGCGACGTCACCCTCCTTCATAGTCGGGGTTCGGGTCGCGGATCAGGTTGAGCGGATACTCCGGCTCCGAGTCGCCATAGGCGCCCGCCAGTCCTTTCGCCGAGAGGATAGTCCATTCGGGATCCGCGACCTGATTCTCGCTCAGAACGGTGACCGTAAGGGGAGTATCCGGTTCGAGTCGGAAAGGCTCATCCAGCCGGATTTGCTCACCATCGAAATGTGCGCGGAGGGTGACAGTCTTCATGCTCCGGAGCATACCACCTCCTGCGATAGGTGATCTGGTCGCCGGCTGTCCGGAGAGCGAAGCCGATCAGTCGGTGACGATGTCGTCGTCACTGCTGTAGTCGGGCTGCCCGTTGCCCGAGTCGTAGTCACCACTGCTGCCGGCCTGAGTTCTCCAGTCCTGATAGACGGTGACTCCCCCGTTCACGTCCGATAGTTTGGCGGAAGGGATCTGTTGCGCGAGCAGCCGTGCGAGAGCGCGCTTCTTTTTCATGGAGACTCTCCTTTTGGACGCGCGAGTATAGCATCCTCACTCCTGGCTGGTGAATTCCGCTTCGCGCACACCAAGCTGGGGCGGTGGCCGGTGCCCCTGCAGCGCCAAGTCGCGTCGCTGGAGGGCCGCGGCGCCGACATCGGACAGCCGGATGCAGTCGCGTTCCTGCCAGAGGAAGTCTCGCCGGCCTTGAAGCAGGAGCTCACAGAAAGCGTCCAGCACAGGGACGCCCGCGTACGCCTCGATCCACAGGAACTGGCCCGACTCGTTGATTTCGAGGAAGACCACCTCATCATCCGGCGTGACGATCAGATCGATGGCGCCATAGACGAGTCCGAGCTCGCGGGTCAGCCGCACCAACTGGGTCGCAAGCGGCTCCGGCAACTCCTCGCGCTCAGCTTTCAGCTCGGCGTAGGACTGCCGGAAGTCGACGCGGCCTGTGGCCGTCTCCTGGGAGAGCAACCGTGCGGCGAACAAGCGATCCCCCATGACGGTGACCCGGATCTCATGCTTCTTCGGAATCACCGGCTGGAAGATCCCGGGGGTCATCCGCAGCACCTCGTCCTCGGTCAGTTGGGAGGCATCGATGACGCTCGTGTACAGCGTCTCGAAGACTCCGTCTTCGCGGATCCAGAACCCTTTCTGGGTATTGGCCTTGTAGATGCAGGAGCCGCCCGCCCGCGCGAGGAAGGCGCGGATCTCTGCCGGATCGTTGCTGTACAGGGTTTCTGCCGTCCGCAGGCCGAGTCGCATCGCGGCTTGCTGCTGGAGCGGTTTCATGTTGGCCAGGCGCTTCGCCGAGGGCGGGTTGATCCACAGACCCTGTTGCGCCAGGAGCTCGAGCGCCGCCCGGTAGTGAGCTCGTGCCTCCTCGCGCGCAAACGCACGATCTGCCGCATGAAGGTCCTGGAGGGGCGCGTGGAAGACGCCTCGCCGGTTCCAGACGACGTCGTAGGGACCCCGCAGCTCCGTCTCACGACCGACGATCCGGACGCCTGCCTGGCCCTTGTCATCGATCCGGAGCGAGATCGACTGGAGCTCCGGGTAGTCGGGAGTGAGCCAGAGGTCGGGGGCGGCGCCCTTTTGGGCCATGGCTTCGAAGATGGTGAACGTGTGGAGGTCTTCTGGGTTCGCGATGATGAGGCATCGCTTCGGGTGGCCGTCTCCGGACATGGACACCTCCGAGATGAAAGCGGCGAGGCACCTGCGCGGTGCGGATCGGGTCGAACGGCATGGAGGGGGGATGATACGGGAAGCCACGGTCCCTGAGTTTGCGGGCGAAGCGGTCCGTTTGTATGATGCACATGGAAGGAGGAGACGATGCGCATTACCATCCGTGATCTGGCCGCCGGCGGGTTGCTCCTCGCCGGGCTGGCCGTCGTTCCCGCGTTCTCCGCTCCCGCCGGCGATTTCGATCAGGAGAGCGCCGTCGCGGCGCTTCACAAGTCCATTGCCGGCCGGGAGAACGAGCCGTCCGAAAAGGTGTTCAAGAACATCCAGAGCTTCAAGGGCATCGCTGCGGGCCGGATGCTGGCGGCCATGGAGAAGGGCTTCAGCCCCGCCCTGGGGGTCTCCTGCGAGCACTGCCACGACCCCCAGCATTGGGACAGCGACGCCAAGGACGAGAAGCAGGCCGCCCGCGGCATGATCAAGATGGTGGGGGACATCAACGAAAAGTATCTCAAGGGAATGCCCGGGCTGATGAGCGACAAACCGCAGGTGAACTGCACGACCTGCCATCGCGGCCAGGTGAAGCCCGCTCTCAACATGGACGAGAAAGAGCGCCATTGAACCGGCAGGAGCAACCCTCCCGTGACGACGGGACAGAGACCCCCTCTGTCCCCCTTGAGACCGAAACCGGCACTACTTCCCTGGCTGTACCTGTTGGGGATTGTCGTACTGGTGTCGTCTTATGGGGGGTTGCCATGCCGAAGAATCTCTTCTTCTACCTCGCTGTCCTTCTCGTCTTTGGTTCGGGGATCTGGTTCATTCTGAGGTCCGGCTCGCATCTGCAGCCGGACGCTACAGTCGCGGCGCAGGCGGTCGCCGCCGTCCAGGCTCATCCGGGCGTCGGGCCGGAGGTGAAAAAGGCGTCCGGCGGCGGGATCGCTCACGCCCTGGTCGAGAACGTTCAGAGCCCTTTGAGCATCCTGCTGCTCCAGGTGATCGTCATCGTCGCCGCGGCGCGGCTCCTCGGCACCGCCTTCCGTAAGATCGGGCAGCCTCCCGTCATCGGCGAGATGGTCGCGGGGATCCTCCTGGGGCCGTCCCTGCTCGGGCTGGTGGCCCCCGGAGTCCACACCTTCCTGTTTCCGGCGGCCTCGTTGGGAGGTCTCCGGATGCTCAGCCAGATCGGGGTCATCCTCTTCATGTTCGTGGTGGGCATCGAGCTGGACGTGAGTCACCTGCGGCAAAGCGCGCACGCGGCCGTGATGGTCAGCCATGCGAGCATCGTCGTGCCGTTCTTCCTGGGGTGCGGCTCGGCGTTGCTGCTTTACCGCTCCCTGGCCCCGGCGGGAATCCCGTTCAGCGCCTTCGCCCTGTTCATCGGCGTCGCCATGAGCATCACGGCCTTCCCGGTGCTGGCGCGCATCCTCGAAGACCGGCGGATGACGCGGTCCCATCTCGGCAGCACCGCCATCGCCTGCGCGGCGGTCGACGACGTCACCGCCTGGTGCATGCTGGCCGTGGTGGTCGCCATCGTGAAGGCCAACGGCCTGGGCGGCTCGCTGCTGACCATCGGCCTCACCTTGCTGTTCATCGCTGCGATGCTCTTCGGGGTCAAGCCGCTGGCGAGCCGGATCGCCAGCGTGCGGCCCGAGGGGCAGGCCGCGAGCGCCGGGCTCCTCGCCACCCTCTTCGCCTTCGTCTTCGCCGCGGCGCTGTTCACGGAGATGATCGGCATCCACGCCCTGTTCGGCGCCTTCCTCGCCGGCGTCTGCATGCCGCCGGACTCCGGCCTGCGCCAGTTCCTCCGCGAGCGTGTGGAGACCTTCAGCTCCGTCCTCCTGTTGCCGCTGTTCTTCGCCTTCACCGGCCTGCGCACGCAGGTGGGCCTGCTCTCCGACGTGCAGAGCTGGCTGATCTGCGGCGGCATCGTCCTGGTGGCGATCGCCGGCAAGCTGCTCGGCAGCCTGGGGGCGGCGCGCTGGACGGGGATGAGCTGGGGGGACTCCTTCTCCCTGGGCGTCCTGATGAACACCCGCGGCCTGGTCGAGCTGATCGTGCTGAACCTGGGCTACGACCTCGGCATCCTGTCGCCGCGCATCTTCACCATGCTGGTCCTGATGGCGCTGATCACGACCTTCATGACCGGACCCCTCCTCCAACTGCGAAGATTTCTGGGGCGCCAGGAGGCCCTGGTGCCGACGCTGGAGAGGCGCAGCGGCACCATGGTGTAGAGCGGGCTGCCAGGGAGTCTAGGGCTCCAGCTTCAGGGCCCAGGGCTCCTCGCCGGTTTTGCCGTCGTCGGCGCCGAAGTAGAGGCACCCGCCGATGACGGCGAGGTCCGCAGGCGAGGAGGAGAAGCCTCCGGGTTTGAGATCCCAAACCAGCCGGGTCCCCTCCTCCGTGCCGTCGCTTACCCAAAGCTCTCGTCCCGACACACCATCGTCCGCGGCGAAGTAGACCCGGTCGCCGGCCGCGGTGAGCCCACCGGGGCGCGAGGACGGCACGCCGGGCTGGATGTCGCGCACCATCCGGGTTCCTGCGGGAGTGCCGTCCGTCACCCAGAGCTCGGCGCCGTGCGCCTCGTCGCTTGCGGTGAAGAACAACCGGCCGCCGGCCGGCGTCAGGTTGCCCGGATCGGCGGCATCGGTCAGCGGGACTGGCGCCCCGCCGTCGAGCGGCACCCGCCAGAGCCGGGCGCTGATATCCAAGGACGAGAGGTAGATCGAGCCCTGGAAGGCGACGGGCGGGCCGGGGTTTGACAGTCCCAACGGGAAGCCCTGGGTGCCTGCCGGGGTGCCATCGGTCCGCCAGATCTCCGTGCGGCCGGCATCCCTTTGGTAGAGCTCGAAGAAGACGGCTCCGTCGATCGCTATGAAATTGAGTGGCACGATCCCGGGATCCGCGACGTTGGTGAGTTGGCGAGTTCCGGCGGCGGTGCCGTCCGAGCTGAAGACCTGGAAGGTGGAGGAGCTCTCGGCGAAGGCTGAGAACAGGAAGCGAGAGCCGGCGGGGAAGAGATCCAGCGGGCAACGCACGCCGGCCGGCATGGGGAAGATCCTCCGGGTTCCGCGCCGCGTGCCGTCGCTGGCCCAGATCGCGCAATCTCCCGTGTCTTCGTCAGGGCTGAACGGGGCGTGTGGGCCGCGGACGACGAAGAGGTACTTTCCATTCCAGGAAGTGCCGTTGTAGACCTGGGCTCCGGGCTTGAAGCTCACCACCGGAAACGTCCCTCCGGCGGTGCCGTCCGTGCGCCAGACCGTGTCCTGGAGCTCCGGCAGGCGTTCGGCCGTGAAGATCTCCAGGTTTCCGACCTGCGCGACACCGAAGATTCCGGGGATTGCGGTCCGCGTCACAGGGACGGTCCCCTCCGGGGTGCCGTCGCTATGCCATAGGGTCTGGAAATCCCCGTTGGGGGAAAGGGCAAGGATCAAGGCGCCGTCCCCCACCGGCGCGAAGCTCGGATAGGAGCCCGTCGCAGCGATCTGCAGCGTTGCCACGCGCCTGCTGCCCTCCTGCGTGTCGTCCGTCATCCAGAGCTCGGAGGTGTTGCCCGACCGAGTGCTCCCGAAGAAGACGTGGTTCCCCAGGCTCCCCAGGCCTGCTGGGAAGCGGCCGACCCGGCGCGTGCCTTCCGGTGTGCCGTCGGTGGCCCAGAGGCCATATTTCTCGGACGCGTCCAAGGCCCTGAAGTAGGTCTTGCCGAGCCCGCGGATCGCCGAGGGAGAGAAGTAATCGATTCCGTCGCATACGCCAGAGCAGGTATCGGTGAGGCGTCGCGTGCCGGGGCCCGTGCCGTCGGTGATCCAGAGCTCCTGGCCGTGCTGGTCGTCCTTCCCCACGAAGAGGAGGCGCCCCGGCGGGGATGCGTTCGCGAACGGGTAGGCAGTGATGAACGTCGGGCAGCCCCCCTTGCAGCCGGTCAGGGGGGCGGGATGGCTGAAGTCGCCGCCAGCCGTCCAGAGTGAGCCTCCGTAGTAGGGGAAGGTGAAGATCCGGCGACCCCCGGCCGAGAGCAGTGGAACCGCCTGGGCCACGTTGCAGTCTGGGATGGTCGTCATCCTCTGGGTGCCGCTCTCCGTGCCGTCGCTGCGCCAGACCTGAAAACCGTAGACGCTGTCCGCAGACAGGAAGTAGACCGTCTCCCCCTGCACCTCGAGGAAGGGCACGGGAACGGCGCAGTCCTCGTTGTTGAAGAAGGCGGATTGACGAACGAGCCGGGTGCCGGCGGGGGTGCCATCGCTCACCCAGAGCTCCTGGTCATCGCCCGCGGTAAAGAAGAATCGTGAGGGCGTCGCCGCCATGACGTCGAACGGGGAGGCGCCGGAGGAGAGCGCCGCCAGGAGCCGGGTGCCGCCCGCCGTGCCGTCCGAGACCCACAGACCTTCGCCCTCGGCGATCGTCGAGGCCTGGAAGTAGAGCCTGCCGGCGAAGGACGTGGAGCTGCCGAGCAAGAGCGTCCTCGCCGTGAGCGCATAGGTTCCAGGGAGGGTGCCGTCAGTGCGCCAGAGCTGGCACCCCACAAAGCGGAGGCAATCGGCGAAGTAGAAAAGCCCGGTGCCAGGCATGGGGCCTGGAACGAAGGCCTCGAACCCGCCGGGCTCCAGTCTCGCCGTCAGTGGCGTCGTTCCCGCCGGGGTCCCATCCGTCCGCCACAGCCGCTTGCCGGCGGCAAATCCCTGGGTGTCATCCTCCTGCGCTTCGAGGAGCGCAATACCGGGCCACGTGGCGAGAGGAACGATGGCCCGGCAGAGGAAAGGACAGAGCGTGGAGGAGACGAGCCGGGTCCCCGCCGTCGTGCCGTCCGTGCTCCACAGGGCTCCGCCGTCGGCGAAAGAGCCGCTCGGCGTCGCAAAGAGCAGGCGGTCGTTCACCTGGACGAAGCTCTCCGGCAGGCCCGGCGCGGCGTTCGGACCGGGCTGCGTGGCGATGTCCTTCAGCAGCCGCGGCGCCTCGGCGGCTCCGCTCGGCTGCGTCGTCAGAGTCAAGAGGAAAAGCGCCTTCGCGATCCACTCTCCGCGCATCGGCCATCCTTGTAGCAAAATCGTGACGATGCTGAAAATCTACCAGGCTCTCTCTAGCCTTTTTCCTTTCTTACGGAGACCGAGATCGAACCGTTGTTCTCGAGGATCGCGGTGTGGACCTCCTCGATGCACGTGCACCCCGCCTGCCGCAGGGCCGAGTTGAGCTCGTGACGGGTGAGCTGCGACCGTGCGAGGACGTCCTCGAAGAGCTTGCCGTTGTGGATCAGCACTTGCGGCCGCCCCTCGATGAGGGCCTCCATCTTCTTGCTGCGGAAGGTGGCGATTCCCACCGAGTAGTTGAGCGCGATGAGCGTCGCGGCCGAGATGAGGCCGCCGGTCAGTGAGTTGTCGCCGCCGTTCATCGAGTTCTGGACTGCGTTCGACAGCACGAGGAGCAGGACGAGGTCGAACGGTGCGAGCTGGCCGACCTGGCGCTTGCCGGTGATGCGCAGCACGATGAGGAGGAAGAGGTAGACGAGCATCGAGCGCAGGATCAGCTCCCACCAGTGAATGGTCGGGATCCATAGTTCTGCCATGACTTAAGGAACCTCCATGGAGGGTTGCACGAGGGGACAGTATAGGCTGGGTCCCGTGAAGCCGACCGAGACCCTGGCGCGGGAGAGGACCCCGGAGGGCGATGAGCTGGTGCTCTCACGGCGCGACGGCGTCTACTCCCTGAGGATCGGCGGCCAGGAGCTGATGACGAGCCGCGTCCACGGCTCCGAGGAGGCCTTGGCCCGCCTGGCCTGCGCGGCGATCGCCGAGAAGAAAACGCCGCGCGTGCTCGTGGGTGGGCTCGGCTTCGGCTACACCCTGAGGGCGGCCCTTGATCACCTGCCGCGCGGGGCGGTGGTGACGGTCTGCGAGGTCTTCGCCTCTCTGCTGGGTTGGAACCGCGGTCTGCTCGCGGATCTCGCCGGCCGGCCCCTCGAAGACCGGCGCGTCACCGCGGTGCGCGCGGACGTGCAATCTCTCCTCGACGGCCGCCGGCGTTTCGACGCCATCCTGCTCGACGTCGACAACGGCCCCGAGGCGTTCACGCTGCGCTCGAACGAAGGTCTCTACAGCCCCGCGGGGCTTGCCCGCCTGTCGCAATGCCTGGAGAGGAACGGGGTGCTGGCGGTCTGGTCGTCTTCGGCCTCCCCGGAGTTTCAGCGCCGGCTGCGGAAGGCCGGCTTCGAGGCACGGGCAGAGAGCGTGCCCGCTCGCACGGGCGGCAAGCGGCGGGACACGATCTTCCTGGGGCTGCGGCGGTGAAGACTCAAAAGACGTCCAACGATGACGCCTGCGTCGCCAGGGATTGAAATCCTTGGCTACTGACGCTTGTCCCCTCCGGGACTGCATTCGTTTCTCCTGTGTCCCGCAGGGACTACCGAGGGTAGCCAGGTGATTTCAATCCCTGGCGACGCAGGCGGCGCTGTCGGCCATTATCGAGACACCCTCTGAGGGTCGATTAGCGATATTTGTACACGTCCAGCGCCACCTTGGACGAATCCTGGGGATCGATGCGGACGTCGACCACGGCGCCCGGCTGGAAGCGGGGGATGTCCAGCCGGGAGATCAGGCTCTTGGGGATCGTGGCCGTGTAGGTTGTGCCATCCACGCGGGTGACCTCGGCCCGAATTCCGATCACGGGGTCCTCGTTCACCGTGATCCCGGTGTCCCAGATCTCCAGGATCCGGGCCTGCGCCGCTACGCCGGACTCCTGCAGCCGCTTGGTCTCCGCGACACCGCTCATGCGGTCGATCACGGCGCAGCCGGCGAGGAGCGACGCGAGGACGGCCAGGGTGGCGGCAAGGCCGGCGGATCTCATCATGTTTTTCCCGTCCCCTCGGCCAGGAACGCCCGCAGAACCGCCTGCTCCTTCGGGTCCTTGATGCGGGTGAACATCTTCTCCCCGAGGGTGTGGATCGTCTGGGGTCGGTCGAAGGGCATCTTGTCGTACATCTTGCCACCGGCGAAATGGCAGGGCTGGCAACGCTTCTCCAGGATGGGGCGGATCTGCGTCTGGAAGTCCACGGGCTGCGTCCTGGGCTGCGGAGCAGGACTGCTCGCCAGCAGGCAGGCCGCGAGGACCAGGATGATCGCCAGAGATCCCAGGGTGAGCCGCTTGTCGTTCATGGCTACTCGTACCTCAGTGCTTCGATCGGGTCCTGGCGCGCGGCCTTCATGGCGGGCCACAGGCCGGCGGAGAGACCCACGGTGGTGGAGACGGCGAAACCGAGAAGCACGGACCACAGGGGGGCCGCGGCCTGGAAGTCGAAGGCGATGCGGGCGAGGAGGGCGGCGCCCAGGCCGAGGACGATGCCGAGCCCGCCGCCCACGCCGGTGAGCGTCACGGCCTCGGCGAGGAACTGGACGGCGATGTCCCGCTTGGTCGCGCCGAGCGCCTTGCGCAGGCCGATCTCGCGCGTCCGCTGGGTGACGTTGACCAGCATGATGTTCATCACGCCCACGCCGCCGACGACCAGCGAGATGCCCGCGATCAGGATCATCACCGCCGCGATGCCCCCCGTGATCTGGCGGAAATTGCTCAGCATTTCCATGCTGGTGAAGGTGGCGAAGTCGTTCGCCTGGTTGGGGCGCAGGTGGCGGCGCGTGCGCAGGATCGCCGTCTCCTGCTCGATCAGCTTGTCCACGTCTTCCGACCGCTTGGGGACGGTGGCGATGTGCAGCGTGTCCTTGCCGCCGTCGCGGATCTGCGGGAACTGCTCGTCGAAGGCGGTGATGGGCACGATGAAAAGGTTGTCGTTGCTGCCGCCCAGGAACGAGCCCTTCCTTTCGAGCACGCCGATGACGTTGTAATCGAGGCCGTTGACCTGGATGCGGCGGCCGATCGGGTCGCGGTGGGGGAAGAGCGCGTCGGCGACGTCGGAGCCGAGGACCACGACGCGGGCGGCATGGCGCACGTCGGCGTCGATCAGGAAGCGGCCGTCCTGGACGGAGGCGTGATTGGCCAGCGTGTACTCAGGCGTCGCTCCCACCGGCGTCGGGCCGTTGGCGACCTCGCGGCCGGCCCGCACTTCGATGACGGAGAAAATGTAGCGCTCGGGCGAGACCGCGGAGGCGTAGGTCGCCAGGCGCTTGAGCGCCGCCGCGTCCGCGAGCGTCAGGTCGTGGCGGTTTTTCTCCTCCTCCGGCCGGTCGGCGCCGCCGTTGAAGCGCGGCTCGTATTTCTGGAACTGCACGAGGTGGGTGCCGAAGGCGGAAAACGCCTGGGTCACGGAGCGGTCGAAGCCGGCGACGAAAGACACCATCATGATCACCGTGGCCACGCCGGCCACGACGCCGAGCAGGGTGAGGAAGCTGCGCAGCTTCTGCGCCCGCATGGCCACCAGCGCGAAGCGGACGTTCTCCGTCCAGGAAAGGCGCAGGCGGGAGCCGGGCCGCTGACGCATCATTCGGCCCTCAGGGCGTCGACCGGCAACAGGTTGGAGGCGGTGACCGCCGGCCAGTAGCCGGCCGCGAGGCCGACGGCGACGGAGAGGCCGAGCCCCAGGGCCGCGATGCCCGGCGTCACGTTGGCGGGGAAGTGCGCGATGCGGTCGACCCCGAGCGCCACCAGCGTGCCCAGGACGACGCCGGCCACACCCCCCACCAGCGACAGCAGCGAGGCCTCCAGCAGGAACTGCCGGCGCACGTCCCGCTGGCGGGCCCCCAGCGCCCGGCGCAGGCCGATCTCGGCGGTGCGTTCGGCCACGGCGACCAGCATGATGTTCATGATCACGATGCCGCCCACGCCGAGCGACACCGAGGCGATGAGCAGGGTGAGCAGGAAGGCCGCGGTCGAGATCTGGCGCCAGACCTCCTGCAGACTCTCGGCGGTGACGACGCCGAACGGATCGGGGGAGCGGAAGTCGGTGTGGCGCAGCGCGCGCAGCAGCGCCCGCGCCTCGTCGGCGGCGTCGTCGACCCCTTCGACCCCGCCCTTGGCCTGGATCATGACGTCCAGGCTGGTGCGGCCGGTGAACGATTTCCGATTGGTGTGGATGGGCAGCATCACCACGCTGTCGCGGCTCTCGCCCAGGGTCTGCCCCTGCTGGGTGAGCAGGCCGATCACCCGGAAGGGAACGCCGTCGATGAGGATCTCGCGGCCGATCGGGTCGAGATGCGGGTAGAGCTCGTCCTTGACGTCCCAGCCGATCACCGCCACGGCCTGGGCGGTGCGCTCTTCGCTCTCGAGAAAATACCGCCCTTCCGCGATGTCCAGGCTCATGATGGATGCATAGTTCGCCGTCGTGCCGCTGAGCCGGACGCCGCCGAGGCGATGGCCGCGGTAGATGACGGGGGCGGAGCCCTGCACCCGCGCCGCCACCTGCTCGGCCTTGCGGAGCTCCGTCCGCAGCCGCTGGTAGTCCTCCCAGGTGACGTCCGGGCGCTTCACCGCGGCCAGGAACTCCTCGTGGCTGCGGATGATGCCGAACTTGGTGACGACGAGGACGTCGGGAGCGAGGCCGAAGAGCTTGTCGCGGACGAAGAGGTTGAGCCCCGAGATCACCGAGATCACGCCCACCAGCGTCGCCACCCCGATGACGATGCCGAGCAGCGTGAGGAAGCTGCGCAGGGCGTGGGTGCGGATGGCCCGTAGCGCTTCGCTGAACAGCTCCGCGAGATCCATCAGTGTGCGGGGCCGCGCCCCTCTCCCTTCTTCGGCTCCTCCAGCTTGACCGGATCGTCCGGGTTGATCGTGCGCAGGGCCTTGAACGGGCCGCTGATCACCGTCTCGCCGCCGCGCAGGCCGTTGACCACCTCGATGGCCAGGTCGCCGATGAGGCCGGTCTTGAGCGGCTGGAAGCGGGCCTTCCCCCCTTCCATCAGGTACACGCCCTCCTGATCGCGGGGCGCGTCCGGCGGCGGGGCCGGCTCGCCGGGCTTGCGCTCCTTGCGCTCAATATCGCGCACCACCAGCGCCTGGAGCGGCACCACCAGCACGTGGGAGCGGAAGCCGGTCAGGATGTCGGCGCGGGCCGAAAGGCCGGGCTTGATGTCGGCCGGCGGATTGAGCATGCGGACCTTGACCTTGAACTTGATCGCCGTGTTCGTGGTGGTGGGGTCCAGCGGGCTGCTGCCAACCTCGGTCACCGTGCCCCGGAAGGTCTGGTTGGGATAGGCGTCCAGCCGCACCAGCGCCTCCTGGTTGAGCTTGACGTTGGGGATCGACGTCTCGTCGACCTCGAGCTCGGCCTCCACCACCGACATGTCGGAGATGGTCAACAGCACCGTGCCCGGGCTGTTCTGAATGCCGATCACCGCCACCTCGCCCTCCTCCACGCGGCGGGCGGTGACGATGCCGTCCATGGGCGAGCGGATCGTCGTCTTGGCCAGGGTGTCGCGGGCGCCTTCGAGCGTGGCGCCCGCCTGCTCCACGCGCTGCTGGCTCGCCTGGACGGCGGCCTCGGCGGTGCGGACGGCCGTGCGCGTGCGCTCCATGTCGGCGGCCGGGATGATCCCCGCCTTGAAGTTCCCGTCCGCCCGCCGGAAGTCGGCGCGGGCCTGCTCCAGGGCGCTGCGGGCCGATTCGAGGTCCTGCCGCAGCGCCTGCATCGAAAACTCGTTGCTGCGCGCCATGGCCCGGGGGTTGACCTGGTCGATCTGGAGCAGGAACTGCCCCTTCTTCACCTCGTCCCCTTCGTCGACGGCGAGGTGGGTGATCTGGCCGGGGATGGTCGCCGAGATGTCGACCTTCTTCTGCGCCTGGATCTTGCCGTTGGCGCTGACCTTCGCCTGAAGGTCCTCGCGCCCCACCTTGGCGGTCTGCACCTCTGTCGGTTGGGGACCGCGCTTGGAATATGCGAAGCCGCCGAGCGCCGCGAGCAGCACGACGACGATGAGAATCCACAGGACCTTACGTTTCACGAAAATTGCCTCCCGAAGAACACCGGAACAGGTGGACGCGCGCTTCTCCATTGTACGCGGCGGGACGGGGGAAGTTACGCGCCGCGATCCATAATGGACCGATGCTCTCGCGCCGCGGGAAGGGTTTCGGGTTCCTCGGTGCCCTGTTCGTCTTGACCCTCCTCGTGCCCCACGCAGCCCTCGCCTCGCCGCGTCCCGCGTTGCGGGCGAAGTCTGTCACTCCGCCGGCACAACTTCCCTAGTGACTTACGCCTTGGTTTCGTATAGAATGGCGGAGCATGGTAATCCTACGTCGTCCAAAAGGAGAAACAAATGCCGGAAGAGAGCGCTCGCGGCCGTTTTGTCTGGTACGACCTGATGACCCCGGATCCGGAGGGTGCCAAGGCTTTCTACACCGCCGTCATGGGCTGGGGAACCGAGGTCTGGAGCAATCCGGAAATGCCGTACATGATGTGGAAGGCGGGAAACCGGACCATCGGCGGCATCATGAACATGCCCCCTGAGGCCGTGGCCGGCGGCGCGCGGCCCCACTGGCTGGCCTACGTCATGGTGCCGGACGTCGATAAGACCGTGGCCCGCGCCCAGGAGCTGGGGGCCAAGGTGATGGTGCCGCCGACTCCCATCCCCACGGTCGGCCGCTTTGCGGTGATCGCCGATCCGCAGGGCGCCCTCATCGCCCCCTACACGCCGGAGGGCTCGCGACCGGAGACCGAGGGCATGCCGCCCGTGGGCGAGTTCTCCTGGCACGAGCTCGCCACCTCGGACCCCGAGGCCGCCTTCGGCTTCTACCACGAGCTTTTCGGCTGGGAAAAGACCACGTCCATGGACATGGGTGAAGTGGGCGTCTACCAGATGTACGGGCGCCACGGCACGACGCTCGGCGGTATCTACAAGAAGAGCGCCGAGGCCCCCGGCGGTCCGGCCTGGCTCTACTATGCCCGGGTGGCGGACCTCGACGCCGCCCTCGCGACCGCACGCGAGAAGGGTGGACAGGTGCTGAACGGCCCCATGGAGGTCCCCGGCGGCGACAGGATCGCCGTGCTCATGGACCCCCAGGGCGGCCCCTTCGCCGTGCACCAGGTGAAATCGGCGGCCCAGCCGTCCTGACTCGAATCGTTTTGGGCGTCTCCGGATCGGTCCTCTCGTGACGAGCTCCGAAAGGAGACGCCCAAACGCCGGCTGCTGCTCAGGAATCCTGAAACGGTTTCCAGTCGAAAACGTCGACGATATTCCGGAAGTGTTTCTCATTCGTCGTGATGATGTGTCCGCCGGATTGCCTTGCCTGGGCTGCGAGGATGACGTCTACATCCAGGCCGTCTTCCGAGCCTCGCAACTGTCCCTCGGCACGGGTTTGAGCCCAGATCCTGGCCGCCAGCCTCATGGTCTCCGTCGTGAGGGGGACATAGCCAAGAGAGATCAACTCATCTAGATCGATGAGGGCCTCTCGGGCCCATTTCCTCGCCTGATGGCGCCGATGCCCAAGGTGGAGAAGCTTGCGGCGAAGCTCATAGTCGATGATCTCAGGTATGCAGACCCGAAACTGGGGATCTTCCTGAAGGCGAAGGATCGCTCCCGCGACCGGCTTGTTCTCCTCCAAATCGGGCCGCAGGATCTTTGCAAGGATGTTGCTGTCGAGCAGGAGGGGAAGAGGCATATCTCAAGAACGAAACGTCAGGCGTTCCTTCCCAAGGTCCAAAAACTCCTGCCAGAATTTTCTGTCGGCCGCCGTTGCAGGCTTGGCCATCTTGGCTCGCAGCAGCGCCGCGACACGCTTCCGTTGCTCCATCTCCTCCGGTGAGGCGGGCTCGCTCATCGCCAAGTCTGCCTCTTCGAGGTGGGCGGTTGCATGTCTGGGCATTCCAAGCTCCTCTTTTCCAGCGTCGCGTCGCCTGTGAATGGTACCACTTGGAGCGTCGCCTGTCTCTGGGTTGCCCACGGGAGCGTCGTCCTCTTCGTTTGACACCCCTGGCACGACTTTGTACAATCCGCGTCCCTGTGGGGCCGTAGCTCAGTTGGGAGAGCGCTTGAATGGCATTCAAGAGGTCGTCGGTTCGATCCCGATCGGCTCCACCATCTCCCCTTCCATCCCCGTTATTTCCCCGTTATTGATCCGGCGGCACGATCAGCACCGACTTGCCTGAGCCGGTGAGGACCTCGACGCTGAAGTCGTGACGGCGCGGCCTGCCGCCGGTGCGCGAGGCGGCGCGCCGGCCGAGGACGATGAGGTCGTAGCCCCCCTCCTTCGCCTCGTCGAGTATCCCCTGCATCGCGGCGCGCGCGGGGCGCAGGACGGTGTGGGCGGTCACCTCCAGGGCTCTCAGGGTGGCGAGGCCGGCATCCAGGTGGGCCTTCACCCAGGGCGCGGGACCCCCGCCGTCGATCAGCACGTGGAGCAGGGTCACCTCGGCGCCGAGACGCCGGGCGAGCCAGCCGCCGAGGCGCACGTCTGCCTTGCCAGGCTCGCCCACGGCGGTGCAGATGAGGATGCGGCGGAAGGACTCGGGCTCCCCCTGCACGGCGAGGAGCGGAGCGGACAGCGTGCCCAGCGCGCCGCCGAGAATCTCTCCCGGGGCCTTCCCCGGCACGCTCAGGACCAGGAAATCGTAGAGGCTCTGCACCTGCTCGGTCGCGATCTCCTCCACCGCGTCGCCCTTTTTCACCAAAAGCTCGGCCTCCGGCAGGTTGTGGCTGGCCGCGCGCTCGGTCTGCGCGGCGCGGAGGGCTTCCACCCGATCTGCCTGGTCCGTCACGCTCAAGAGGAAGATGCGGGCGTTGAGGGATTCCTCCAGGCCGCGCAACAGGGCGAAGGGCGCCGGGTTGCCCGCATCCGGAAAATCGCAGGCGAGGAGCCGCGGCCGGGGGGGAGCCAGGATGTGCCAGCCCTTGAGGCTCACCCAGACCTCGAAGCCGCCCAGGTCTTCCCCGGCCGGAACCACGGCGTCCATCAGCAGGCTCTCTTCGCCGTAGACGGCGGGCGAGGCCTGGCGGGTGCCGGGAATGGCGGGCAGGCGGACGCGCACCCGCCGCAGGGCGCCGAGGAAGCTCTGCTCCACGATCGCGCCGCGCCCCAGCACGTGCCCCTCCGGCGGCTCGGCTCCCGCCGACAACGCCACCTGCTCGGGCCGCACGAGCACCCGCACCCGGGAGTCCTCCTCGTGCTCCACCTCGGGCGGAATGGGCAGGGAGAGCGATCCGAGCCTCGCGGCGCCGTCGCGCGCGCGGCCCACGAGCACGGTGCCGGCGCCGAGGAAGGTGGCGCCGAAGAGGGTGCGCGGACGGGCGTAGAGGGCCTCGGGCTCGCCCACCTCCAGCAGCTCCCCCCGCTCCATGAGCCCGACGCGGTCGGCCAGCTCGAAGGCCTCCTCCTGGTCGTGGGTGACGAGGATGGCGGTGACCCGGAGCTGGCGCTGGATCTCCTTGAGGTTGCGCCGGAGCTGGCCGCGGATCTTCACGTCGAGCGCCCCGAACGGCTCGTCGAGGAGGAGCACCGACGGCTCGTGCACCAGCGCCCGGGCGAGAGCCACCCGCTGCTGCTGGCCGCCCGAGAGCTGGTGGGCGTAGCGGTTGCCCAAGCCCCCCAGGCCCACCAGGTCGAGGAGCTGCTCGCGCCGCTCCTCCCGCTTCGCCTTCGCGACCTTGCGGATCTTCAGCGGGAACTCGATGTTCTCGGCCACGCTCATGTGGCGGAAGATCGAGTAGTTCTGGAAGACGAAACCGATCCCCCGCTCCTGGGGCGGCAGGTCCGTGACGTCCCGGCCGTGGAGCCAGATGCGCCCCGAGTCCGGCGCCGAAAGGCCGGCGATGAGGCGCAGGACGGTGCTCTTGCCGCTGCCGCTCGCCCCCAGGAGGACGAAGAGCTCGGAGTCCTCCACCTCCAGCGTCGTGGACTTCACCACCCGCAGGCCGCCGAAGCTCTTGGCGAGCTGGTCGAGGCGGATCGACATCAGACCCCCTCTCCCATGCGGGTCATTTGTCCTTTCCCGAGTAGCGCAGCAGGAAGAAGAAGATGACGAAGGAGAGGGCCGCCAGCACCGCCGCCACGGCGTTGGCCTGGGCGACCTTGCCGGCCTCGAACTGGGCGAAGATGTAGAGGGGCGCCGTCTGGGTGCGCAGCCGCAGGTTGCCCGACACCATCACCGTCGCCCCGAACTCCCCCAGCGAGTGAGCGAAGGTGAGCAGGGTGCCGCTGAACAATCCCCCCCTGAGGGCCGGCAGGATGACGTAGCGGAAGGTCTGCCAGCGCCCCGCTCCCAAGGTGTAGGAGGCCTCCTCGTAGGTCACCTCGAGCTCGTCGAGCAGCGGCTTGACCGCCCCCAGCATGTAGGGGAAGGTGACGAAGAGGTGGGCGAGGAGCACGCCGGCGGGGGTGAACATGGGCTGCAGGCCGAGCGGCTCCAGCAGCTTGCCGAAGAGGCCGATGGGACCCCAGAGCAGCAGCAGCGAGGTACCCACCACCACCGTGGGGATGGCCACCGGCAGGTTGATGGCGATGGCCAGCGGCCGCTCGCCACGGAAGCGGTGCTTGGCCAGCACGTAGGCCGCCCAGGTGCCCAGCACGGCGTTGATGGCCGCCGTCAGGAAGGCGATGAGGATGCTGAAGCGCAGGGCGAACTGCGCGTCCTCGGTGCGCAGCGCCTTGAGGAACTCCCCTGGGCCGCCGCCGAAGGCGAAGACGAACACCGCCGCGATCGGCATGAGGATCAGCGGCAGCAGCACCAGCACGAGCAGGCCCACGGGGAACCCCGCGCCGCGGCGTGCGCCGATCACTTGCCGATCTCCTTCACTTGCCGATTTCCTTCATGACGCGGTCCTTCCAGATCCCGTCCACGATCTCCTTCTTCACCCGGTCCCAGCCGCCGAAATCCGCCACCCGGAACGGGTCCTGGATCACCCCGAACGCGGGGTTGGCGGCGTTCAGGCTCTCGTCGACGCTGCGAAAACCGCGCCGCACGAAGAGCCGCTGCGCCGTCTCGCTCCACAGGAACTGGACGAGGGCGTCGACCAGCGGCCGGTCGGCGGGGGCGACGTTCTTGCCGATCACCACCAGCGTGTGCTCCGACAGCACGGTGCTGGGAGGGTAGACGATCTCCCCCGGCAGCTTGCCGCTCGCGGCGTCGCGCAGCACGTCCTGCTCGTAGGTGACGAGCACGTCGCCGAAGCCGTTTTCGAACTGGGTGCGGGCGGCGCGGGCCGACGCCGCCTGCGCCACGACGTGGCGCCAGAC
>JBAPYB010000615.1:0-4780 GCA_049284515.1 Thermoanaerobaculia bacterium | reverse complement strand
ACTCAGAGCCCCCGGTTTTCGTCACTATTTCCGTAAACCGGGCTCACCGCTCTCCTGGAATCAATAACTTACGATCCCTAAGATGGCGATTTTGCCCACTTCGAGCCCGGAGACCGTGGAAGTCGGGTTAGGGTCTCGGGAAGGGCCGAGCGTTTCGAAGGGTAGGCCGCTTCCGGATAGAATACCCTCTATGACCGCAACCCTCCGCACTCCCGAGACCTTCACCTCCGCCTGCCCCGACGCCTGCAGCCTGGAGGTGCGGGTGGAGCAGGAACGGGTGGTGAAGGTGGATGGCACCCATCGCAACCCGCTCACGGAAGGCTACATCTGCTCGAAGATTCGGCGGCTGCCGGAGCACCTCTACGGGTCGACCACATCCTTAACCCCGACCGGCGGGTGGGGCCGAAGGGCGCGGGCTCTTTCGAGCACATCTCGTGGGACGAGGCCCTGGACCTCGCGGCGGCCAAACTGCGCGAGGCGAAGGAGCGCCATGGCGGCGAGGCGCGGTTCGAACGGCCTCCTGCCGCAGGAGACGACCGATGCGCGGCTGTTCTACCGCCTGGGGACCTCCCGCCTAACCCGCACCGACTGCGCTGCGCCCTCCGGCCGCGCCGCCACTGGGCTCTACGGCAAGATGGGCAACGTCGCCCTCACCGACTTTGCCGCCGGGCAGCTCATCGTCCTCTGGGGGACGAACCCCTCGGCGTCGGGCATCCACCTGGTGCCGATCATTCAGAAAGGGCAACGCCGGGGAACGCGGCTGGTGGTGATCGACCCCCGCCGTACGAACCTGGCGAAGAAGGCGGATCTCTATCTCGCGCCTCGGCCGGGGACGGACTTTCCCATCGCCTTGTCGGTGATCCGCTGGTTGTTTGAGGACGGGAGGGCCGATCTTGGTCGCCGTGCTGGCACTGGCTGCGGAAGACACTGCGCAATCCCCTGGCCATCGGTTCGGGCAGTAAACTTCGCTGAGGCATGACGTACTGCCGATAAAGAGAGGCAATTGGTTATGGACATGGCGAAATTACCATTCAGCCCCGTACGCAGTGCTGGAGATTCCCTCTTCCTCTCCGGCCAGGTCGGCCAGAAGGACGGGAAACTGGTCTCCAGTGACCTCAAGGAACAAGTCCGGCAGGCGGTGGCGAATGTCGAATTCGTTCTCGCATCTCAAGGGATGTCGCTGAGCGATGTCGTCGACGTGCTTGCGTTTCTGGTCAACGCTGATGACTATGGTCCTTTCAATGAAATCTATGCTGAGCTCTTCCAGGAGCCCCGCCCTACCAGGACCTGCATCGGAGTTGCCTGGCTGCCACTCGGAGCCAAAGTTGAGATTACGGCACGCGCCGCGCGCGATCTCAAGTAGGAGACCACTCCCCTGGCCTTGAAATAAGCGAAAGAGAGCCATTCAGCGATGAGCAAGACCACCATCACCCTGATCCCGGGCGACGGCATCGGCCCGGAGGTCAGCGACGCCACCGTGCGGGTGCTCGACGCCGCCGGCGCCGAGCTCGAATGGGAGCGCCACATCGCCGGCAAGGAGGCGGTGGAGAAGTACGGCAACCCGCTGCCGCCTGAGGTCCTGGAATCCATCAAGCGCAACCGCGTGGCGTTGAAAGGCCCCGTCACCACCCAGGTGGGAGGCGGCTTCAAATCGATCAACGTGCAGCTCCGCCAGGAGCTGGAGCTCTACGCCAACCTGCGCCCCTCGCGCTCGCTGGAAAGCATCCCCAGCCGCTTCACGGGGGTCGACATCATCGTGGTGCGCGAGAACACGGAGGACCTCTACAGCGGCCTGGAGCACGTCGTAGTCCCGGGAGTTGTCGAGAGCATCAAGATCATCACCGAGAAGGCCTCGCTGCGCATCGCCCGCTTCGCCTACGAATACGCCAGCCGCCATGGCCGCAAACGGGTGACGGCCGTGCACAAGGCCAACATCATGAAGCTCTCGGACGGCCTGTTCCTCGACTGCGTCCGCCGGGTGGCCCAGGAGTATCCGGAGATTCAGTCGGACGACAAGATCGTGGACAACATGTGCATGCAGCTCGTCATGCGGCCCGAGGAGTGGGACGTGCTGCTGCTCGAAAACCTTTACGGCGACATCGTTTCCGATCTCTGCGCCGGTCTCGTCGGCGGGCTCGGCGTGGTGCCCGGGGCCAACATCGGCGTCGAGGCGGCGGTCTTCGAAGCGGTCCACGGCAGCGCGCCGGACATCGCCGGCAAGGACCTCGCAAATCCGCTGGCGCTCATCCGCTCCGGCATCCTCATGCTCTACCACCTCGGCAAGGACGAAGCGGCCGAGCGCGTGCGGCGGGCCCTGCGCGACGTGATCGTCAACCAGAAGATCCGCACCCGCGATCTCCAGGGCGAGGCGACCACGACGCAGTTCACGGACGCCATCGTGAAGGCGCTGGAGGCGGGAGTGTAGGCTCAAGACCCTCATCACCCCGGCCCTCTTCTCCCGCCCCCTCCCACCCCCCACACCGGGAGAAGAGGGAGAACAGCAATCCACGACGTTTTATAATGGCCGGTATGTCCGCGATCCATCACCGTTCCTGCAATCTGTGCGAGGTGATGTGCGGGCTCGAAATCGAGCATCACGAGGGCCGGGTGCTCGACATCCGCGGCGATCCGGAGGATGCGCTGAGCCGCGGTTTCCTGTGCGTCAAGGCGCGGGCGCTCCAAGAGGTCTACGAAGACCCCGACCGGCTGCGCCAGCCGCTGCGCCGCCGCGGTAGCGACTGGGAGGAGGTGGGCTGGGAGGAGGCGCTGGACGAGATCGCGGCGCGCCTCCTGGCGGTGCAGGCACGGCACGGGCGCAATGCGGTCGCCGTCTACCTGGGCAATCCCACCGTGCACGACCTCGGCGCAATGATCGGCACCACCCTGTTCGAAACGGTCCTGGGGTCGACCAGCCGCTTCTCGGCCTCCTCGGTCGACCAACTGCCGCGGATGTTCGTGTCGCTTCTGCTCTACGGCCATCAGGCCCTGTTTCCGGTCCCCGACGTCGACCGCACGTCCTTTCTCCTGATCGTGGGCGCCAACCCGGTGGCATCGAACGGCAGCTTGATGGGAGCGCCGGGGATCAGCCGGCGGCTCGCCGAGCTGCACCGGCGGGGCGGCAAGGTGGTGGTGGTCGATCCGCGCCGCACGGAGACTGCGGCGGTGGCCGACGAGCATCACTTCATCCGGCCGGGCACCGACGCCCTGCTGCTCCTCGCCATGCTCCAGGTGATCTTCGCCGAGGGGCGCGCGAAGCCCGGCCGCCTGGCCGCCTTCACCGAGGGGCTGGACGAGCTTGCCGCCATCGCCGCGCGGTTTCCGCCGGAGCGGGTGAGCGGGGCCACAGGCATCGCCGCCGGCGAGATCCGCCGCCTGGCCCTTGAATTCGCCGCGGCGCCGTCCGCGGTTCCCTACGGCCGCATCGGCGCCTGCACCCAGCGTTTCGGTGGCCTTACGTCCTGGCTGCTCGACGCCCTGGCGATCGCGACCGGCAACCTCGACCGCGAAGGCGGCCTGCTGTTCGCCCGGCCGGCCCTCGATCTGATTGCCATGGGCTCCCATATGCCCATCCATGCGGGGGAGATCGGCCGGCGCCATAGCCGCGTACGCGGTCTGCCGAGCTTCGCCGGCGAATTCCCCGCCGTCGCTCTCGCCGAGGAGATCGACACGCCCGGCCCCGGGCAGGTGCGGGCGCTGGTGACGGTCGCCGGCAATCCGGTCCTCTCGCTGCCCGGCGCCCGGCGGCTGGAGCGGGCGCTCGGCGGCCTCGAGCTGATGGTCTCGATCGATCTCTACCTGAACGAGACCACCCGCTTCGCCGACTTCATTCTGCCGTCGGCCCAGGCGCTGGAGCAGGACCACTACGATCTCGTGCTCCATCTGGTGGCGGTCCGCAATACGGCCCGTTATTCGCCGGCGCTTTTCGAGCCGTCGGCCGGAGTCCGGTCGAGTTGGGAGATCTTCGCCGGGATCGCCCGCCGGCTCGACACCGGCAACCCCAGCCTCGGCAGCCTCGGCCGGCTCGGCGCCCGCCTCAAGTGGCGGCTTCTGGAGAAGCTCGGGCCGGCCGGCCTCCTTGACCTCGGCCTGCGCATCGGGCCTTACGGTGACCGCTTCCTGCCCGGCTCGCGCGGTCTGTCGCTGGCGCGGCTACGGAAGGCTCCTCATGGTCTCGACTTCGGCGCGCTGGAGCCGCGCCTGCCGGGGCTGCTCAAAGGCCGGCGGATCGATCTCGTGCCGGAGCGTCTCCGCCGCGATCTCGACCGGCTCGAGGCGGCGCTCGCCGAACCGCTCACGACCGGCGGCCTCATCCTCATCGGCCGGCGCCACGTGCGCGACAACAATTCCTGGCTCCACAACAGCCCGCGCCTCCTCACCGGCCCCGACCGCTGCACCCTGATGATGCACCCCGACGACGCGGCGGCGCGGCGTCTCGGCGACGGCGACCGGGTGAGAGTGCGGTCGCGCACCGGCGAGGTCGAGGTGCCGCTGGCCGTGAGCGCCCGGGTGATGCCCGGCGTCGTCAGCCTGCCGCACGGCTACGGCCACGGCCGTCCGGGAACGCGGCTGCGCGTCGCGGCCCAGCACCCTGGAGTGAGCGCCAACGATCTCACCGACCCGGAGTTTTTCGACGAGCTCACCGGCAACGCCGGGCTGAACGGCCTCGCCGTCTCCGTCGAGGCGGTCGAGTGAGGCGGGGGTAGGCACTAAGCAGGCGCTTGCTGTGCCTCAAGGGTTCCCCCCGCCCAAGACCCTCATCACCCCGGCCCTCTTCTCCCGC
>JBAPYB010000614.1:0-2961 GCA_049284515.1 Thermoanaerobaculia bacterium | reverse complement strand
ATGTTTATTTTTATTACCAAAACGCCACTCCGCAGGAAAAAGAGGCAATCACCAGGGAAATCTTTTCCGAACTCACTCTCCAGGGAGAAACGTTGGATTATAAGTGCACGCGGGGGTTTCAACCTCTGGCAAGTCGTTTTGTCTCTCAGGGTGGACCCAAGGCTTGGTTTTCCGAACTAATATTACAACGAGAGTATATAGCAGCCAGCATACAGAGGTTGGCTCCCTTCGTGGCAAATGCCGACTAGCCATCCTTGCCGACCCTGAAGCCCATCTCGCCGCGGGCTGATTCCTCCGGTTCCGCCATGAGGGCTTGGATCACCTCGAAGATGGCTTTGAAGTGGGCGTCGTAACGCCGCTCCATCTCTTCGACCTTTGCCGCAAGCTGGCGGTTGGTCGCCAGGATCTCCCGCAGGCGGACAAAGGCCCGCATGATGGCGATATTGACCTTGACCGCCCGCGGGCTTCGGAGCACCGAGGAGAGCATGGCGACGCCCTCTTGAGTGAAGACGTAGGGCAGGTAACGACGGCCGCCATGGGCGCCTTCACTTGAGATTCCAATTTGGAATCTCAAGGCCCGGGCCTCCGCCGGGGTGAGCTGGAACATGAAGTCGGAGGGGAAGCGATCCAGGTTGCGTTTTACGGCCTTGTTGAGGTTGAAGGTCTCGACGCCATAGAGCGCCGCGAGATCGCTGTCGAGCATGACCTTCTGCCTACGGAGAAGGTAGATTTTGCGCTCGATGACTGCGGGCGGGAGTGGATCTCCGGATCGTTTGGGTTTTGGCATAACCCAAGCTTACTTGCCGCATAAACAGGGTCAAGGAGGCACTTGATGCAGCCTTGACTTTGGTCGGGTGGAACGAGACAGCCCTCGAACAGCGCAAATCATAATGGCTTGCGTCACGGTACGCTCCAGTCTTCCTGATCCATGCGCTCGCAACAACACCACACTACGAAGGTCCATTGATATTCTAGTCCACTAGTGACGGAAGATTGGCAGTGCTTAGACGCACAGTGCATTTTGGCCTTATCAATGCACGCTTCGGTGTCGGCCGGAACACCCGGACCACATTCCGCTTCCTTGCGATCTGTACAGGGTTCTGATTTTGGTTTCTTCTCGGCAGTCGCGCAAGAGCCGGAGAGGATAACAACTGTAAGTAGGAGTATCGAGAGTAGAATCGTTCGCATCGGCTTTTCCCTTCAGGTAAGATTCGGGTGTGCCTTGGTACTTCTCCCATCGCCCAGATTCAACTTCCCTTTTTTCCATCGGAATCGGTACCTAAGTTCAACGCTTTGAATTTACTAGCATGAGAACTGGTTTGGTTGCAAGGTGAGTTGCTTATAGCTATATACGCGTGGATGACTCGCGGCCAGCAGCAAGGCCGACAACCTCACCCCGGCCATTCAGCCATGGACGACTCAGGATGTGAGGGCCAAGCGCTCCCTGATTCGTGAAAAGGAAGAGCCTTGAGCCGCCACCATTGAGAATCCGGCACGCCTCCACGAGATGTTCCACCCGCTCCCTGTTCGTCGTCACGGTGAGGACCCTGAAGTTCGATATGCCGAGATGGGACCTCTGGATTCCTTGCCTCCACGTCTCCTGGTACGCGAGGAGTTTCCGGAGAAAGCTCGTCTGCCCGAGGCCCTTTCGCACGACCGGCATCGTGCCCCGGTCTGCTTCGAGGAAGAAATATGCGCGCCGCCGGTTCTCCGGCATGCGGTGGAAGTCAAGGCCAAAAACCCGATCAGGCTCCACGCCCAGGCGGTAAGGCTTGCCGCCCTGGCGGACCTCGACCTGCCAGCGGAAGGGCAGGCGCAGGCTCCGGGTTTCTGCCGGCGCTCCCGCGAGCACCTCCTCGGGCGGGATGAACCGCACCCCCTCGCGGGTCCAGCAGGCGATCTCGAAGGCCACCATGACCTCGGCGACTGCGAGGGTGTGGTGAAGGAAGACCCGGGAGAGGTTCCGGTTCTTCGTATCCCACCGGACACCACCCCGCCTGAACTCATTGACGGGCCTCGAGAAGCTCGGCGCCGCGACTCCCCAGGGCATAGACCAAGGGCTCGGAGCCGCGGGCGTACCAGTCGAGCTGCATGGACGGGCGATCAAGGTAGCCGTGATGGAAGAGGAGCTGCAAGCGCCGCAGCGTCGTCTGCCGGCTCCCATCTGATAGCGCTATAAGATGCGTGGAGCGCAGGAGGCGGTGACGGTGGACGGCCCGAAGAATCTCAAGGTCACGGGGCGTGAGCACCATGGGACGGATCGGCGAGCGCTCGAAGCGTGGCCGGCGGTTCTGGCGGATCTGAGGGTGGGACATTGGAACTCAAGCGTACCGGCCGGTCGTAACTCCGACTAGGCGGCGCCATCAGCCGCCAAGCCAGCGGTGGATCTTCGCCTCGACCTCTTCCCGCGGCCGGCCATACCGCTCCCGGGAGCGGCGGATGACCGCCGCCCGCCTGCCGCTTGCCGTGCCCCGGATTGGCGGCAAGGTCCGTCCCCGGAAAGGCTCCCTCATCCGGCCCTGGTCCAAAAGCCGGGCATAGAACTCGTACTTTCCGAGGGAGACGAGGTTTCCCATCTTCACGTCGCCGCCGAGTTCGTCTTCCAAGAGGCGCGCGTCGGCTTGGCCTACCCGGAAGGCAATGAGATTGCCGGTGTTGCCGAATACGCTTTGCCGGATCTCGTCGGTGAGCTGGTCAAGGTATTGATGGGCTATCACCAACGCGAGGCCGTACTTCCTCGCCTCGGCGAGGATGGAGGCCAGAGCATCGGTCGCGAAGGAATGGAACTCGTCGATGTAGAGGTGGAAGGGGGTGCGGGGTGAGTCCGGCAACGAGGCACGCTGCATCGCCGCCCATTGGAACTGCGAGAGAAGGAGCGCGCCCAAGAGGCGGGAGTGATCTTCACCAATCACGCCTTTTGAAAGATCGGCGATCATGATCCGGCCCTGGTCCATGAGGAAG
>JBAPYB010000613.1:0-7973 GCA_049284515.1 Thermoanaerobaculia bacterium | reverse complement strand
CCTATGGCCCTTCCCCCCACCCCGGTAGAAGAGGGAGATCCTACTGCTGGCCGCCGTCTTTCGTCGCCTGCTGCGCGTCGACCTTCTCGGGCGGCTTCCGAGCCTCCTCGATGCAGCTCTTCGCCGGCTGATCGCTGGGCTTCAGGGACTGGGCCTGGACGCAGGAATTCAGGGCGGCGTCCCGCTGACCGAGAGCGAGATAGACCTGGCCCAGGGCGAGGTAGCTGTCGTAGCTCGGCAGATACCCCACCGCCTTCGACAGCTCCTCCTTCGCCTTCCCGTAGAGCTTGGCCTTCTTTGCGAGATCAGTCTCCTGCTCGGCCTTTCTTTTCAGACTCACGCCCCGGGAGTAGGCGGCCAGGGCCTTCTCTTCGGAGGAGTGGTATCTGCCGATCGACTCCGTGACGGAGCCCATTTGGGCCGCGGCGGGAGCGGCGAGCAGCAGGACGAGGGCGGCGGCGGGGAAGAAGTGCTTCATGGCTGGTTCTCCTCTTTACAGCGGTGTACGGAAATCTGTGGGCCATCCGTCCAGAAGTGACGGACCGGCCAAAAAGATTTCGCGCGAATGAGGAGAAACGGTGCGAGGGACTTCGGGTTAAATCCGGCTCAGTGCGGCGTGCGGGCGTCCGTCTCCATCTTCTCGGCCTGGAAGTGGGCGGTCAGCGGCTCGATCAGAGGATCGAGGTGACCCTCCATCACCGTGGGGAGCTGGTGGATGGAGAGGCCGATGCGGTGGTCGGTCACCCGGCTCTGGGGGAAGTTGTAGGTGCGGATCTTCTCCGAGCGGTCGCCCGAGCCCACCATGCGGCGGCGGTCCTCGGTCATGGCGGCATCCGCCTTCTCCCGCTCCACCTCGTAGAGACGGGCCTTGAGGACGCGTAGCGCCTTGGCCTTGTTCTTGATCTGGCTGCGCTCGTCCTGGCAGGAGACCACCATCCCCGAGGGGATGTGGGTCAGCCGCACGGCCGAGTAGGTGGTATTCACGCCCTGGCCGCCGGGGCCGGAGGCGCAGAAGCGGTCCACCCGGATGTCCTTCTCGTCGACCTCGACCTCCACGTCCTCGGCCTCCGGCAGCACCGCCACCGTCGCCGCCGAGGTGTGGATGCGGCCGGCGGACTCCGTGGCAGGCACGCGCTGCACGCGGTGGACGCCGCCCTCGTACTTGAGGCGGCTGTAGGCGCCCCGCCCCTCGACGATGGCCGAGACCTCCTTGACCCCCCCGGCCTCGGACTCCGAGAGGTCGATCACCTCCACCCGCCAGCCCTGCGTCTCGGCGTAGCGGCTGTACATGCGGAACAGCTCGGCGGCGAAGAGCGTGGCCTCGTCGCCGCCCGTGCCGGCGCGGATCTCCAGCACCACGTTGCGCTCGTCGTTCGGGTCCTTCGGCGTCAGCTCGCGCCGGAGCTGCTCCTCGAGCCCGGCGACGCGGGCGGCGAGCTGCTCCTTCTCGTCCACGGCCAGGGCGTACAGCTCGTCGTCCTTGGGCAGCCCGGCGAGCAGCTCCTCGTTCTCCCGCCGCTGCTGCTCGGCCTTGACGTACTCCCGGTAGAGCTTCACGGCCGGATCGATCTCCGAGAGGGTCTTGTTGACCTCCCGGTAGACCTTCGGGTCCGAGAAGATAGCCGGCTCCATCAGCCGCTGGGTCAGCTCCTGGTGCGTCTTCTCCAGTTGGGCGAGCTTTTCGATCATGGGGCCTGTCGTCCTTTACGGCAGCGAGGCGGCGAGCGGCACCGTGGCGGCGGCCCGCGGCTTGGCCGGCTCCAGCAGGCCGTCCTCGCGCAGCGCCTCTTCGAGGGCGGCGATGGCGACCTCCAGCATGTCGTCCGTGGGCTCCTGGGTGGTGATGCGCTGCAGGGCGAGCCCCGGCGCCACGAGCACGGCGAAGAGCGGCGCCGCCCGGTGCTTGGCCGTGAAGCGCAGCACCTCGTAGGAGAGGCCCGCGATGGCCGGCACCAGCAACAGCCGGCCGCCGAACTTCACCAGGAACGGCGCGGTCTTCGGGATCAGCGCGAAGACCAGGATGGACATCAGCAGCACGAACAACAGGAAGCTCGTGCCGCACCGCGGATGGAGCCGGCTCTGCGCGCGGGCGTTTTCCACCGTCAACGGCAGCCGCTTCTCGTAGTTGAACACCACCTTGTGCTCGGCCCCGTGGTACTGGAACACCCGGTGGATGTCCTTCATCCGCGAGATGCCCCAGATGTAGGCCAGGAAGAAGACCGCCCGCAATCCGCCGTCCAGCAGGTTGAACCCCAGGTTCGTCAGGTGGCCGCCGAAGAGGTACTTCTCCCCCAGGTGGGTCAGCCACAGCGGAGCGAGGAGGAAAACCACCACGCCCAGCCCCAGGCCGAACACCATGGAGCTGGCGATGGCCCAGTTGGACGTCTTCGCCGGCTCCTGCGGACCCGTCACCTGCGCCGGATCGTCCGTCGTCTCCACCGCCGCTGCGGCCACCGCCTGCTCGGCCGAGAAGTTGAGCGAGCGGATGCCCAGGGCGAGGGATTGAAACAGCACGGCCACACCTCGCAGCACCGGCAGCTTGAGGATAGGGAAGCGCTTGGCGAGGCCGGATACCGTTCCGCGCTGGAACGCAAGCGAGCCGTCGGGCCGGCGCACGGCAACGCCGTAGGCCCCTGGGGAGCGCATCATCACTCCCTCGATCAGGGCCTGACCGCCGACCAACAGCTCATTCTCTGGGTTGGCGCTCGACTGCATGATGGGTACTCGAGCCACCCCGTTCCGGCCGAGCCGGCCGGACAGGGCGGCGCTAGCTGGCCGCCGCCGCCGGACGGTTGTAGCGGCGCTGGAAGCGCTCGACGCGTCCGGCCGTATCGATGAGCTTCTGCTTGCCGGAGAAGAACGGGTGGCAGGAGCTGCAGATCTCCAGGCGGACCTCGTCCTTGGTCGAATGGGTCTCGAAGGTGTTGCCGCACGCGCAGGTGACGGTCACCATGTTGAGCTGAGGATGGATGTCTTTCTTCACGGTCGTGATCCTTCTCTCTTTTGAGATGGCTCCAAGAACCCGGAAGCCTAGCCGATCCCGGTTCTCCTGACAAGGCTCCCGGCTGGCACGGCTTGAAACAGGGGCGGGTAGGGGGGAATTCCCCACTACACTACCCCAATGCCCGCCCCTCAGGACACCCTCGTCATCGACGCCCATACCGACGTCCCCACCCGGCTGTGGGAGACCCCGGCGGACCTCTCCAAGCGCCTGACGGACCGCCACGTCGACCTCCCGCGCCTGCGCCAGGGCGGAGTGGGCGCCGTGGTCTTCGCCCTCTACGTTCCAGCCGAGCTCGACCCGCAGCGCGGCTGGGAGCACGCCAAGACGCTCTACGAGGCCTCCGAGCGCGCCTTGATCCCGGACCAGCTCGTCCAAGTGGCCACGGCGGACGACCTCCAGCGCGCCGTCGCGCGAGGTGAGGTGGCGGTCCTCTTCGGCTTGGAGAACGGCCGTCCGCTGACCGTGCCGGGAGCGCTCGACCACTGCGCGAAGATCGGCGTCCGCTACGTCACCCTCACCCACTGGGCCAGCCACGAGTGGTGCGACGCCTCGACCGACAAGCCCCTTCACAACGGCCTTTCGCCGCAGGGGGAGGACCTCGTCCGCCGCATGAACCGTCACGGCATCCTGGCGGACGTCTCCCACGTCTCCGACGCCGCCGTCCTGCACACCCTGGACGTCTCCTCGGCCCCCATCGTCGCGAGCCACAGCTCCGCCCGCGCCCTCTGCGACCATCCGCGCAACCTCCCCGACGAGCTGATCCGGGAGATCGCCCGCAAGGACGGCCTGGTGATGGCCAACTCCTACCCCGCCTTCGTCGGCCCCGAAGCCTCCAAGGCGGACGCCGAGCGAGGCAAGGAGCTCAAGCCGATCCTCCAGGAGACCGAAGAGGAGAGTACCTCCGCAACCCCGGCAAGCTCTGGAAAGAAAGAGCCCGCCTCTTCGCCGACCATCCCCTCCCCAAGGTTCCCCTTTCCGTCTACGTGGACCACATCGTCCACCTCGTAGAGATCGGAGGCGAAGAGCACGCCGGCATCGGCACCGACTTCGACGGCATCCCCGACGTCCTCGAAGGCTTCGAAGATCCCTCGAAGTTCCCAGACCTCGCCGCGGCGCTGCTGGAGCGCGGAGTGGACAAGGGCGGGGTGCGGTTGATTTTGGGAGGGAACTTCCTGCGCGTGCTGTGGGAGGGGGAGCGGCGGGCGGGGTGAGTGGGTGCCCACGCCTTGTGGCAGCAAACAGGCGTAAGGGAGTTGACAAAACACCCCACTAGAGGTAAGCTCCATCTCGATAAGAGGGCTAGGCGACACGAGTACCACAATGCTCTTCTGCCTCAGGGCAGATAGCCAGCCCGCTGGTTTTCCCCTCAGTAGTAGTAGGTTGTGCCCGCGGCGAACAGGTCGTACTCAGACCTGATCTTAGAAGAGATGCGGTTGTAGGGCCCCGGGTCGCCGGCCTCCCACTTTCTTTGCAGTGCCCAACCGCAGTAGTCCGCCACCTGTAGGCATGAATCCGAGCTGGAGTCCCAGCAGGCAGTCTTGTAGGTCACTCGGCCGACCTGCCTCATGACATCCCGAACCGCCTCGTAGAATGCCGCTCGCCTCTTCTTCTTGCTGCCGAGCGACGCCGAAACGACAAGCAGCTCTTTGCAGAGAAGCCGCGGACCCACATACTTCATCAAGTAGAACCACGCGTGTTGATAGAATCGCTCTTCTGTGACCCGAATTGCCGGCATGGCCTTGGCTTTTTCTATGACGAGTGCATCGATCCGGAAATCCAGGGATTCGATGAGGCTATAGACTCGATTCTGAACCGGAGCGGGATCTTGGGCGGCATGATATGGCCCCGGGTGATCATGACCCTCCCACGCCATCTGATGCCGAAGCTCGTGAAAACGGGCGTTGACTTCCGAGCAGCTCTCCATGGTTACGGCGGCGAGAATGAAGTAGCGGGTCGCATCCCGCTTTTTGCTGAAATCGAAGTTGCCTGATTCATCAGCGAACAGGTTTTTTCTGGCAGGCGCAGCCAAACTGACACTCCCCCTTTCGCGGCTATGAGCCAGACTCCCTGGTCGCCGTCCATCAACTCTCCCAGACTGAGAGGACGGTTCTATATATCACCGTGAGCCCTCCTGGAGCGTCTGGAGATCACAGCCGTTGTCGCCGCTACCTTCTTGGCGGCATCCTCAATGGATAGAATAGGATCGCCTCGGTCTCCAAACCCATGCTCACCCCCCGCCTCAACATCCTCCCCGCCTCCCAGCGCCGCCTCTGGGATGAGCTTGCCGCAATCCCGGCCGGGTTCGTCCTCTACGGTGGAACCGCCCTGGCTCTCCGGCTCGCCCACCGGGCCTCTGAGGACTTCGACTTCTTCTCCAATCAGGCTTTCCAGCCCGACGACCTGGAGCGGCAGGTCCCCTTCCTCGCAGGGACGCAGAGACTCCAGTCGGCGCCGAACACCCTGACCGCGCTGGTGGAGAGGGACGGGCAGGTCAAGGTCTCCTTCTTCGGAGGTTTGAGCCTGAAGCGGGTCCGCGATCCCGAGACCGTCGAAGGACCGGGTTTCCTCGTGGCCTCTCTTCTGGATCTCGCGGCCACCAAGGTCCGGGTGGTTCAGGACCGCGCCGAGGCGAAGGACTACCTGGACGTTGGGCGGCTTCTGGAAGAGGGGATCGATCTCGCGGAGGCGCTCGGAGCCGCGCGGGCGGTGTATGGCGACGCCTTCAATCCGCTGCTGAGCCTGAAGGCCCTCAGCTATTTCGGCGACGGAGACCTCCGGGCGCTGCCGGAGAGCCTGAAATCCAGGCTGAGCCGTGCCGTCGAGAAGGTCGACAGCAAGAAACTTCCCAGATTCGAGCCTCTCCCGGGAGGGCTCGCCCCATGACCGACCTGGAGCAAGTCGCCAAGCGTCTCTTCTGGTGGAAGGAGCCCGCCGAGGCTCTCGCGGACACGAACCGCTTTCTCGCCCAGGTGATGACCTACGGCACCGTCGAGGATCTGATCGTCGTCGAGCGCTACTTCCCGGACAGCGCGCTTCGGGACGTCCTGGCGAATCCTCCCGCCGGCGTCTTCGACGTACGCTCGTGGAGCTACTGGCATGTTCGCTTCGGCCTCAAGCCCCCTCCCGAGCTGCCGAAACGCCAACTTCCTGAGGACTGAAGCTTCGCTGCGAATTGGGTAATCGCAAGGGAATCAGGTAAGGAACTGGGCACGAGAGCCTGGAGCCACGACCGCAAAGCCGTGGACCTCGCTCGGGGACTTCCATCCGAGGCCGAGTGGGTGTAGCCTGTCAAGTATGTGCCGCACTGGAGGACAGCGTGAGCACGAACCTGGAAGCCCGGAGGAGATCGTATGCGTGCTGTTATCTATGGGAGCATAGCGCTGCTCGTCGCCACCTTTGGCACAAGTCATGCCCAATCCTTGAACCCGACACCGAAAGTGGAGGGAGCAGGGCCTTCCTCAGGGAACAGCGCCGAAACCGTCAGCACTATCGAGAGTCGCATCGACGGCGAGTTCAAGGGCTGGGAAGGTGAGACTGTTTTCAAGCTTCAGAACGGGCAAACATGGCAGCAGGCGACGTATGGGTACAAATACAATTACGCTTTTTCACCCAAAGTATTGATCTACCAATCAGGCGACGTATTCCGCATGAAGGTTGAGGGGGTCGATGAAGACCTCGTCGTGCGGCGCTACGGATGTTGAAGCCCAACACCGGATGACATTGCTGCGTGGCGTCGCCGGTTCAAGCGCCACGTTCCCCAGTGTCCAAGCTCATGGCCGGCGGCGCATTCGAAGACCTTCCCACCGGCCCGGGGCTGGGGGAGTGAGGGGTCGATACGACGAGGCTCCCGCCAGTGCTAGCATCGCCCCCTCCATGACCATTCGACAACTTTCCGCATTCTCCATCGCCCTCCTCCTTGCCGCCTGCGTCCCCCACCCGGCCCCGCACACGGCGCGGGAGCAGCCGGATTTCCAGGTGCCGCACTTGGGGGAGCGGGCGCTGCTGCTCCTCCTCGCGGATCGCCATACCTATGACGACTTCACCGTGCAGCAGTGCCTCAAGGGGGATGCCTCGCTACGGGAAGACCTGGCCGTCGCCCTGGGGCGGACTCGGGACCGGGCGGGCCGGCCGGTCCTCGAAGGGCTGCTCATCGACGAGTCTGCGGCCGTGCGGCGGGCAGCGACGTTCGGCCTGGGCGTGCTGGGAGACCCGCAGGCCCAGACGGCCCTCCTCCTCGCGGAGCGCGATCCGGACCGGGAGACCGGCATGCTCGCCGTCGAGGCCCTGGGCAAGCTGGGGACCCACGTGGTGGACGTGCTGGAGCCGCTCCTTCCCCTGCCTGAGGGCGAGCGCTGGGCGCGCCTCCTCCCCAGCCTTTTCCGCTTCAAGGAGGAGACGACCGTCTCGCTCGGCGAGAAGGGCCTGGCCCAGACCGACCCGGCGCTCCACCTTCAGGCCGCCTACGCCCTGTCCCGCAATCCTCTCCCCCAGGCCCTTCCCACCCTGCGCAAGCTCCTCGCCGGCGGCGACCCGCGGGTGCGCGCCTGGGCGGCCCGGGCGCTGGGGATCGTGGGCACGGCGGAGGACCTGGCGGCTCTCCGTCCGCTGCTCGACGACTCCGATCCGGGTCCCCTCATCCAGGCCCTCCGCTCCGCCCGAGCCCTGGTGGCGGCCGGCAAGGCGAAGCCCCTGGAGGACTGGACGCCGCGCCTGCGGACCCTGATGGACGATCCCCGGCCCGGCGTGCGGGCGAGCGCCTTCGAGGCCGCGGGCGTCTGGGCCCGGCCCGAGCTGGGCGAGGCCCTGGCGGCGCGGATCGATGCGGGCGAGCCGTGGGAGAAGGGGACCGCCCTGGTGGCCCTGGCGGCGGGGAAGTACCCCCAGGCCGCGGCGCGAGTCGCGTCCGCAGCGTCCTCCGAGGACGTCACCCTGCGCGCCCGTGCCGCCGAGGCCGCGGGCTCGCTCGGGC
>JBAPYB010000612.1:0-1773 GCA_049284515.1 Thermoanaerobaculia bacterium | reverse complement strand
CGCTTCCGCGTAGCGCCCGAGCTCCAGCCAGGCGGCGCCGGCGACGCTCCAGTCCTCCTCCTCCTCGGCGGCGCGGGCGCTGGCGACCAGGGAGCGGGTCCTGTCTCCCGCCCGCTCCCAACCGTGGGCGGCCTCCTTCAACCTCCCCAGCTCTTCCCAGCCTTGGGCGGCTTCGGCCCAGGCGCCGCGCCGCTCGAGCAGCCGCAGCTCGCAGATGCGGGCCTCCCGCTCCTGGCCCAGGCGGCGGTAGAGGAAGAGGGCCTCCTCCAGCCGGCCCAGCCGTTCGAGCAGCGGCGCCTGCCGGGCGGTCTCGCCGAGGCGGGTCCAGAGATCGAGAGCGCCGCTCCAGTCCTCGACCTCCTCGTCCGCCAGGGCCAGGGCCTCCATCTCGCGTTCGGGGAGCCCGGCCCGCCGGTAGCACTCGGCGGCCTGGCGGAACCGGTCCCGCTTGAAGAAGTAGTCCCCTTCGCGTTCCCACTCGACCGGCGAGGCGGTGGGACGGAACAGGTGGAGCAGGCTCTCCGGAACCTCGGGCTCGATACGGTCGCGGAAACGCTCCTGGTTCCAGAACGGGTCCCGCGCCGTTCCCTCGTAGACGGCCAGGTGCCGCCGCGCCCGGGTGGTCGCCACGTAAAGGTACTGGAGGAGCCGCAGGAAGCGGGGCTCCCGCTCCAACCGCTGGTCCCCCCGGCAGAAGCGGTCCACGAGGTCGCGGTCGGGCGCCAGCAGCCGCCACAGCACCACGGTTTCGAACTCCAGCCCCTTGGCCTCGCGGACGTTGAAGACCCGCGACGTGCCCAGGCGCTGCCGGAGACGATCGGTCTCGTCGTCGTCGAGAGTCAGCACGGCGCAGCGCGGGCCGAAACCGGCGATGGCGCCGAGCACCTCCTCCTCGCCGCCCGCGACCTCGATGGGCACCGGTCCCTCGATCACCGCCTCCTCTGGATCGTCCTCCTCGGTGCGGCCGAAGACCTCGCGGCGCAGCAGCAGCAGGGTGTTGGCAAGCTCCACGAGAGGGCGGACGCTGCGCAGGTTGCGCCGCAGCCGAGCCACCGGCGGCGCCGCCTTGGCGTGGGCGGCCTTGCTCGCCAGGCGCTTCACCTCGGCCCAACGGAAGCCGCTGGGGTTGACGATCTGCTGCGTGTCGCCGGTGAGGAGGAGGCCGGAGAGGTCCGGCCGCGCACAGAGGGAGAGGACGAAGGCCACTTCGAGCTCGGTCAGGTCCTGGACCTCGTCGCAGACCACCACGTCCCAGCGCCGGGCCTTGTGATGGCGCGACTCGGCCAGGGCGCGGCGGCAGAGATCGATGCGGTCGATGCGCCCCTCCTCGGCCAGCCATTCCTGGTAGCGCTGGGCGATGCGATAGATCTCCGGCCGTTCCTTGATGAACAGGGGCGCGCGCTTGCGCCCGAGCTCGAAGTAGGCCGCCTCATCGAGCATCGGCTTGGTGAGCGAGAGGCACGAGCCCTTGAGGATGCTGCGCAGCTCTTCCCAGACGAGGGCCGGATCGAGCGAGCGGCCGGACTTGCGGAACCATTCGCGAAACATCCCTTCGGTCATGGGCCGCACCTGTTGCTCGCGGTGCTCGCGGGGGATCAGGGACCGGTAGAGATCGCCAAAGGTGAAGAAGTCGGGAGGATTGCGCTTGGGATCTTCGCCCCGCGACCGCAGCAGATCGCTCACCAGGGCCCGGGCGTGGTCGACGAGGTCCGGGCTGTAGGAGAGGTAGAGGGCGGACGGCGAGTCGGCCGCGCCGGATGCAGCGGACATCCC
>JBAPYB010000611.1:0-8288 GCA_049284515.1 Thermoanaerobaculia bacterium | reverse complement strand
TGGCAGCGTCATCGTTCCCAGGAAGCGCTCGATCTTTATGGGAGGCCCACAGGCGCAAGTGATAGTGTGGGTTGCAGTGAAGTAGACTGCATCGGGCACGGAGTCGGTAGGCCGCAGAACCCCGCCGATCGAACGGACGGAAACCGCCCTGTCGTGCGGTTCCGCCGCTCATTGGCATAAGCGTTAGGCGGACCGAGGGGACTCAGGCCCTACTTGCCGCCGGAGGTTTCGGATGATCTCTATCCGCAGTGTCATCACGCCCGTGATCAGCTGGGGCATCACGGCCCTCCTCGGGCTGGGGTTCCTTGTATCCTGTCTCCTGCTGGCGGTCCACGTTCGGGACGCGCCGCACTTCGACTCTGCCATCGTAGCAGAGCTTCTCCTCGTCGCTGTCTTGAGCCTTGAAGGCATCGTCGCCGTCGGCCACCTTCGGCAGGCCAGACTGGATAGTCTGCACGTGCTGTTTGAACTGCTCGAGCAGTTTCGCTCGGCTGAGATGATGCTCGCGTTGGTCACTCTCTGGCGATTTCGCCAAGACCACGGCGACAAGTTCGTCCCGGCTTACCTGGAGACCTGGCGTAAGGATAACGAGCGCATTGCCCAGCTACCTGGGGAACAACAGGTGGAGGCGATGCGTGCCACCCTTCACTACCGCCGCCGGGTCGTCAAGGAGTTCTACAACTCGTTAGCCGGCTTATACGAGCTCAAGATCCTTTCCGGGAAGGTGATTTACACCTACTGGAGCCCGGCGGAGCTCAAGGTCATACCGGAAATCTTGATCCCGCTGGAGACCGCGGTTGCGCATGAGCTGAGGATCGAAACGGAACTTGGCAACTGGTTCCAACGGCTGCAGCACCTTTACGACGGCAGGCCGGGTGTAAGCGCTTAGCTCGGCCTCTTCACCAAGTGCGGCGGCCGGCCTCCTTTGGATACGGCATTCTTGGCGGCTGGTCTAACCTCATGACGTCTCGGAAATTACACAACTGTCAGAAAACAGAGGACCTTATGGTTCGCACGCCAGCGCGCTAAGTTCTGGTCAATTCCGACCCTTAAGACGGCGCGACAAGGATCGGCAGGAATGGCTTGAGGCCCAACCGGGCCGCCCTCCTAGAGCCCAGGGCCGAGGCCGCAGGCCGATGCCCTGGGTGGCGGGGGAACGTCAAACATCCTGCGGCCTGAAGGGCCGCGCTAGCGTGGACGGAAGGGCGAGAATCGCACCCGCGATACGGCGAGTAGCGCGGCCCGTCAGGCCGCATGGACGGCGGGGGCCCGTTGACCCAGGGCGTCGGCCTGCGGCCTCGGCCCTGGGCTCTAGAAGGGCGGCCCTTTGGGCCTCAAACCTCAGCGTGAGGCAGCGGCGCCCATGGTTCGCGCGCCAGCGCGCTAAGTTCGAACTTCTTTGGTTTCTTGTCATGGCAATCTTCCACTCCGAGACAAGTTGGCGGGCTAGCCCCAAACGAGGCCCTCCTTTACCGATTGCGCCAGGGGGGATCTCGTCATGTCCCGCCTCTCTGTCTTGCAGCACCTCAATAGGTAGAGGAGGAATTCACCATGCAGAATCGGAAGCTCGTACCTGCCCTCGTTCTTCTGCTGATGGGAGTGTGTCTTGCTGTGCCAAGCCACGCTGCCGAGTTGGTTGGTCCCAACACGCCGGCGCCGTCCGGCTCCTGTTCGGCGGACGCGGCGGTTTTCTCGCTGCCGCCCTCGCTCACCTCGCAAGACAGTAAGCCGGCGACGGATCCCGTACTGTTCTGCGGCTGCGGCGATGATGTCTGCATCGGGAAGGAGGTCAACTCCCGCTGCGGCTCAAGCGTCGTACCCGTCCGGTTCTGCTTCTCCGTCGGCGTGTGCACTCCCGCGGGGACGGCCAGGCGGTGTGGTTGCCTCCCCCCTCCCTAAACGCTGCCGGAAAGCGTCAGGCTTCTACCGCGAGCTGCGCGACCGCTTCGGCGCGCCGGGCGAGTTCGCGGAGGACCGGGCTTCAAGGAAGGCCCGCTCTTCAGCAGTTGTTCGATGCGGAAGCGAAACGTCCGCGCCTCGCTGAGCTCATTGACCTTCGCATCGTCGGGAGAACTGGGGGTCGAGCACGTCGAAACAGCGGGATAACCCGCCGTTGGAGCGGACCGCGGCGAGTGTCCCAAGCGCCAATGAACGCGCTCTTTCGAAGAATGGACATGTCCATCGCCTCGATGGACGCTTTCTTTCTCCCGATGGACAGGTCCATCCGCAGAATGGACGCGTCCATCGCCTCGGTGGACGCTCACATCGCCTCGGTGGACACGCACATCGGCTCGATGGACACGCACATCGACTCGATGGACGCTCACATCGCCTTGAAGGACGCACACATCGCCTCGGTGGACACGCACACCGGCTCGATGGGCGCTCACATCGGCTCGAAGGACGCGCACATCGGCTCGATGGACACACACTTTTCCACGATGGACACTCACATCGGCCCGATGGACACGCACTTTTCCGCGATGGACACGCACATCGGCGCGATGGACACACACATTGGCTCGATGGACACACACATTGGCTCGATGGACGCGTCCATCAGGTGAAATGACACGTCCATCGGCCCGATGTGCGTGTCCATCGTCGCGATTTACACGTCCATCGGCGCGATGTGTGTGTCCATCGTCACGATTTACAGGTCCAACGGCTGAAGTGCCATGTCCATCGGCGCGATGTGTGCGTCCATCGGCTGAAATGACACGTCCATCGTGACGATGTGGGCTCGCATCGGCGGGTCGCGCGGGGATGGGGAAGGGATGTAGAGACAAAAAAAGGGGGCGTGTTCTCGGCACGCCCCCAGGAAGGTGCTACTTGCTGCTGGACGGGGTGGTGGGGGTGGGACCTGCGGGCGCGGTCTCGGGAGGCGGAGGCGTGGTCGGCACCACCGCGGGCTTGGTGCGGCTGCGCAACGGCTGGATGCCGAACTCCACCAACTTGTCGTTGCCGTTGCCGTAGTGCTGCTTGGCCATGGCTCTCAGCACCGTGGTGAGCTTGTCTCCCTGGTTGACCAGGGTCCTCAGGCGCTGCGAGGTCATCTGCTTGCTCGCCTGAAAGGCAGCCTGCTCGGAGACGATTTTGTCAACCTCGGTGAGCACGCCCTCCAGCGCCGTGAGTCGAGTCTCGGTTCCCGTCAGCTCCGAGGCATTGGCGGCCGTCGCCGTCGCCACGTTGCGCCACATATGGAACTTTTCCCTCTGCCGCAGGACCTTCGAACGGGTCTTCTTGGTCGGGTCCTTCACCTTCTTGGCCATGCTACTCCTCCTTTCTTGAGCCTTTTCGTGGCTCCTTGGTCAGACGCCGTCCTTGGCGCCGGAATCCCCGTGTTCGTGCCGCCTTTGTAGAGGCCCTCTTCGGTGCTTTCTCCGGCCGGCTAAGTGGCAGTGTAGTCGCTATTTTGGAGATGTCAATAGCTGGCAGGAGATGAAAACGCCTCCATGTGTGTGCCTGGACTCGAAGGAGCTGCCAGAAAGCGTCAGGCTCTTCTTCGGCAGAACTTCAGGGCCGGCTGCACAAGGCGCAGGTGCCAGGCACCTACTTCTGCCGGTGACTATGGCGGGGTGAGGGGGGACGGTCCTACGGGGGCGGCGCGTTCAACAGCAGATCGCCATTGGGTGCGAGCACGCCGCTCGTGCAATTCGCTGCCGGCGGTTCCCCGCCCTCTTTCATTCTGGAGACTGCGGCAGCTCCCCGGCAGAAGCTGTAGGGACCCGCCTCGACATTGTGCAAGACGAGCTTCCCCGTCTCCGGTGGCCTCTCGCCCTGCATCCTCGCCCAAGTCCTGAGTGAGGGGAGAAACGCGAAGATTCCGCCATGGGCGAGCAAGGGTGCCGGCCCCCCGTCCGGAAGGTCCAAAATCAGCGTGCCGCCTTGAGGTTCCACCTGGATCTCGATGGGTTGCCCCGGTGAGACGGGGAGCGCCAGCAAGCGCATGGCATAGCCCGGTGGAAGAATCGCGAGGTTCAGGGCGGCAGTTCCGGATGGAAGCTCGACGTGGAAGCTGCCGTCCGCGCCGGAAACGGCGTCCGCCGAGCTGGCGGAGCTCTGGCCGTTGAAAGGAGGCCAGGCCACGATCCTCGCTCCAGCCACGCCTCCCGCCGCGGAGACGATCCGGCCTTCAAACGTCTGGAGCCTGCGGAGGACGAGCCTGAGCCAGGGCGCTTCGCCTTCCTCGGGAATGTTGACCGGTACGAAGTCGCTTTGACGATCTCCCTCCTCGGCTTTGACAAACAGAGACCCCGGATGCAGCCCCCGAACCGAGAACTCCCCTTTCTCGTCAGCCTCGAAATGGTCCGTCCCCCTCTTTTCCAGCGGAGCGGCGAGGATCTGGGCGGCTGGTACGGGTTGACCCGCCTCGTCTACCGTCTGGCCTGCCAGCCTGGTATTGGGTACCTTGATTTCCACCTTGGCCCGATGGCTCCCCTTGAGAGGCTTGATCTCCACGTCCTCCAAGGACACCTTGAGCTTTGCTGTTTCGGAGACGATCTGGGGAGCCCAGAGGCCTTCGCGGGGAAGAAGGCCGCTGAAACGGCCGCGGTCGTCAGAATCAAACCGGAGACGCCGCCCGCCTTTGTCGCGCAGCCAGAGGGTTGCGGCCAGGGGCTCCCTGCCAAGGAGGATACGCCCTTCCACTTGAAGCACGGGAAGATCGATCCGCAGGTTGGACTGACCCGGATGGATCTCTATGCTCTCTTGATACCAGACGGCTTTCTGGTCCCCGCGCACGCTCAGCTCATAAGTGCCGGGGGCAACGCCTGGGACACGCCAGACCCCTTCCTGCGAGGCCGTTGCTGAAAGAAAGCTGGACGGTGGCTCCGAAGGCTCCGTCCGCTGGGCGAGCTCAAGCCGCCAAGGGTTGCCGTACGGCTCCACCGGCGGGTCCAGCGTGATGTCGAAGCTCACCGGCTTGGCCAGAACTAGGTGATCGAGCACCTGGGATTCCAGGTCCGGCCGGACGTCGATGGGACGGACCTGAGCGTCGGCAAAGCCGGGTTGCCGAGCCGTCAGCTCATAGCGGCCGGGAGGGACGCCGAGGATCTGGAAGAACCCCTTCTCGTTCGGCTGGGCCTCCAACGAAGATTTTTCGATCTGATCGCGGATTTTCAAATCGTCCGTTATGGCGCTGTCAGGAGTCAGCTTCAAGCGGCAGTCGCTGGAGGGCGGGTGACCGTTAGTCGTCTGGACCCAGCCGGAGACCGAAGCTCCGCGCCGCCAGCGCAAGGTTCCGAGGTCTGTGTCCTTGCCTTGGGAGACCTGCACGCCCCAAAAGTAGACCGGCGCAAAGCCACCCTCGGCTCGCAAGCGTAGATCAAATTTCCCAGCCGGCACTTCGCAGGCGAGAGCTCCTTTGGCGATCGGGCAGGCGATCGCCACCTCCAGCGAATTGGCTTTGACCGCAAAGGAGGACTGGAGACGGAGCGCCAGAGACCGAAGAGGCTTCTCTCCCACGACCTCTTGCACTCCAGCTCGGATCCGGCCGGCAGGGAAGACGCGCAATCGCCTTACGGTATCCACCGGTTGCGGACCGATCGTCAAGGTCTCTCCCCAAAGCTCCTTGGCTTCGAAACGTACCTCCCAGGTTCTGTCGGATTGCAGATCCACTTGCTGCTCT
Source organism: Thermoanaerobaculia bacterium (assembly GCA_049284515.1). Lineage (GTDB taxonomy): Bacteria > Acidobacteriota > Thermoanaerobaculia > Multivoradales > UBA5704 > DATARR01. The sequence continues at coordinate 2,659 of JBAPYB010000611.1, read as the reverse complement.
CCCGGCGCCTTGGCGGGGATTTCGAGGGTCTGCTCCGGTTCGGATCTGGAAACGAGCTTTAGGGTACCTGCGATCGAGGTCCCGGCGGCAGGCGTTTCGACCAACTCCAGAGAGATCCGAATCGGTGTCGCATTGGCGGGCTGCACCGCTAGAGGCAGCGCCAGCAACAGGAAAATGTCAAGACTTCGTTTCATGGCAGGTTAAGGTCGGGTCCTGATCTTTTCCGATCGGCGAGGCTTTGGAAGCCCATTGACAGAATCCACCGCTCAGGCTGCAGCTAGAGGAATCGTCGCAGTCGTTTTGACCGCCCCCACCGATATGAGATTCGGTACAGGTCCAGACGGTAATGCAATCGTCAATGCCACAAACAAAGCCAGCCCGTCTGCACACCTGGCATGCAGATGCTGCCTGAGAGCTGGCGAGGAACGAGACGCAGATCCCAATGACCACTGCCAAGCGCTTGATCGTCAACAAGCATCCTCTCATTGAGTCCTCCTATTTCTGTATAGACTACAAGGTAGGGAATGCTACCATGCTGGGCGTGTAACCCTCAACTCCACAACCGAGCGCCGCCCTTCCTACCTTTGTAACGAGTCGAAGTGCTCGCCCTCGATGACCCTGTGGACTTCCCAGGCGTCGTTCAGGCGGACGAGCACGAGATATTGGCTGTAGCCCCAGTACGCATAGCGGACGCTGTAAAGAGCCAGCCCGTGATCGCCGCTGGGAGCGATCTGGGTGCGCAAGGCGTTGAAGGGAATCGTTTGCGAACCGCGATAGCCTTCTTGTTCGAAGTGCAGTTTCTGCCACACCCGCGCCGCGGCATCTGGAGTCGGGCCCCGGCAAGGGTGCGGTGGGCGTGAAATGAAGCTCTGCCGGGCAGCCCAGGCGTCGACGAGCGCGTCGTCCCGGGGATCGCCGAGGTAGGCCAGCAGTAGCGCTGCCTGGTTCTGGGGCTCGCTGATCGCCCTGAGTTGCGCTGGAGCCTCCGGCAGCAGCGCGCGCAAACGCTGTCGCAGCGATTTCAGATAGGGCAACACCTGCTCCACGATCTCCCCGTGGTTGCTGGACGTACCGAGGGAGGGCGCAAGCAGGTCCATGGCGAGTTGCCGGAAGCGCGTCGGCTCGGACTGTGCCGCCAGCTCCGTGAGGTAGGCGCTGTCGATCCTGCGGGTGAGGCGGATCTGATACCGGTCCTGGCCCGTCTCGGTGCCGGCCAGGGCCCAGCGCTGAAATCCTGGGTGCTCTATGATCAAGGTCAAGTCCTTGACCGGCTGGGAGAGCGCCACCTCAAATCGGCCTTCGGCATCGCTGCGGCCGGAGCCGAGCGGCTGGGATTCCCAGCTTTCCGTCCGGACCAACGCACCGGCGACGGCGCGCCCCTGCAAGTCCGTAATCCGTCCCGCCGCGACAGGCTGCGCCCCGGGAACGGCCCGGGCGGTACCGCCGAGAAGGAGCGCCTCGAGCAGGACCGTCTGCACACGGCTGGAGATCGGGACCATGACGAGCATCATAACGCCTGCCAGGCGTGATCCAGAACGGCGTGTCCCGCTTCCGGTTCTTCCGGCACCTCTGAGCTTAGAGGCATTCTCGTCTCGCACAAAACCGAAGGGAGACGGTTCATGAGAATCGGTAGGCTGTTTCTCGTCATTTTCGCCCTGACTGCGGCCACTCTGTCCGCCGCGCCACACAGAGCGCACAAGGCGCACAAGGGTGGAAGCGCTATCCGGTTGAAGTCCGCAGGCTATTGGTTTTATTGCTACTCCGATCCTGGCCACGTCTACGACTGTGATGGTACCGCCTGTGGCTGTAGGGCTGCGTGTGGTATCACCTGCGGAGGCGCGTGCGACTGGGACGAGACTTGCCCGGCTGAGTGAGCCGAACCTGCCCTGAGTGATCCGTCCGGCCGCCCTTAGGCGGCCGGGAAGCTCTCTAATCCGCCAGACCAATCGGTGAGCCGCCGTGGAGGGCCACCGCGAGAGACGATACCTTGGCAGCGTGGACTGGATTGAGGGGGATCCTGTGGCAATCCCGGTCGCAGGCGTCCCCCCTCTCCCGGCGGGGGTTGGGCGGGAGACGGGAGAGGGGGACAGGGGGGTGAGGATTCGAAGGGCAGGCGGCTCCAGGCAGCAAGGACTTTCCAAACACCCTCTAATCCGCCAGACCAATCGGTGAGCCGTCGTTGGGGACCACTCCGCGCCGCACCATGTCCCGTACCGCCCCCAGGACCTGCTCGACGGAGATGCGGCCCAGATCGTTCTCCAGGTCGTCGTACAGCGCCCAGCAACCGGGGCTCCGGGGGTGGGAGTGGGCGAGCTTCTCGCGTTGGGCGAGGTACAGGACGGGCACCCCCAGGGCGGCAGCGAAGTGGAGGGGCGCGCTGTCGTTGGTGACCAGCAGGCGGGCCCGCGCCAGCAGGGCGGCGAAAACGTCCAACGGATCCTGGCAGATGAGGATGGGCGAGCGCCCGACTCCTCCTGCCGCTGCGGTTGCCGCAGTGATATCGGCCTCGATCTCGCGCAGGATTGGGGTTTCGTCAGCGCTCCCTTCGACGAGGATCGCGGGTCCGTCGCCGGCGGCGAGGACGGCGGCCAGGCGGGCGAAACGCTCGGCCGGCCAGCGCTCCGACGAGAGGCCGCCTGGAGAGACGATGGCGAAGGGC
>JBAPYB010000610.1:0-1650 GCA_049284515.1 Thermoanaerobaculia bacterium | reverse complement strand
AAGAGGTGGCCTCGGAAATCTGCACAAGACGCTAAGTGGAGTTTCTGCCTGACGGCGGGCACGCTGTGCGCCGCGAATCAGGAGAGACCATGACAAGACGACCGCGCCGGAACCACACACCGGCCTTCAAAGCAAAGGTGGCGCTTGCCGCCGTCAAGGGCGATCGAACATTGGCTCAGCTTGCGGAGCAGTTTGACGTCCACCCCAACCAGATCACATCGTGGAAGGCGCAGCTTGAGGGTGGGGCTGCCGATGTTTTTGGTCCCGGCGGCGGCAACGGAGCAGCGCAACCGGCCGTTGACGTGAAGTCGTTGCACGCCAAGATCGGAGCGCTGACGCTGGAGAACGATTTTTTGGAAGGAGCGCTCAGCAAGGCGGGATTGCTGAGCGCAAAGCGATGATCGACCGTGAGCACAATTTGCCGATCACCAAGCAGGCGGACGTTCTGTGCATCAGCCGTGGCAGCGTCTACTACCTGCCGCGCCCAGTACCGGAAGCCGACCTCGCAATCATGCGGCGTCTCGACCGGCTGCATTTGGAGTCCCCTTTCGCCGGCTCGCGGATGTTGAGAGGCTTGCTGGTCGCTGAGGGGTGCAAGATCGGCCGTCGGCATGTCAAAACGCTGATGAAACGGATGGGGATAGAGGCGCTCTATCGCCGTCCGCGCACCACGAAGCCCGGGCCCGGCCACAAGATCTATCCGTATCTGTTGCGCGCCACGGCGGTCACGCGGCCGAACCAGGTGTGGGCGATGGACATCACCTACATCCCGATGGCGCGGGGCTTCGTCTACCTGGCCGTGGTGCTCGACTGGTTCAGCCGTCGCGTGCTGTCATGGCGGCTGTCGATCACGATGGAGGCGGCATTCTGCGTCGAGACGCTGGAGGATGCTCTGGCTCGTCACGGCAAGCCGGACATCTTCAATACCGATCAGGGTTCGCAGTTCACGGGCTCGGCGTTCACCGGCGTGCTCGCCAACAACGACATTGCGATCAGCATGGACGGGAAAGGAGCTTGGCGAGACAACGTCTTCGTCGAGCGGCTGTGGCGCAGCGTCAAATATGAGGAGGTGTATCTGAAGGCCTACGACAGTGTCAGCGAGGCCCGCTCTTCTATCGGCAAATACCTGGACTTCTACAACGGCCGGAGACCGCATTCGAGCCTTGACGGCACCACACCCGATCAAGCCTACTTCAACGAACTGCCAGTCCGCTTGGCAGCCTAACCCCGGCAGAGACTCCACTTATCGACGCGGAAAATCTGTTCAGACAACCGGAACCACCTCTGACCCATCTGCGGGCGGCTACATTACCAATCGATGGGAGACACCGTTGTCTCGGTAACGATATGAGACCGTTACAAGCATGCCTAGGACATCGCAACGTCCAGCACACCGTGCGATATACGGACGACATGGATGGGGTCAGAGCTTCGATCCGTCTACCGCCCACGATAGTAGTTACGTTTTTCAACAGTTTGGATGGGGAGATCAGTTTTAGCGGGCCTCATACTGGAACCGATCTCAAAATCGCTTGCAGAGGATGACAAGGCAAGCGAGTTGCACGACGCCGAGGAAGTTCTTCGGATAGAACTCCCAGCGGACGAGGATGAAGGATGCCGATTGGATCGGAGCCGCGCGATCATCTCGGT
>JBAPYB010000609.1:0-15090 GCA_049284515.1 Thermoanaerobaculia bacterium | reverse complement strand
CGACCTTTCAGGCCGCACCGCGTTGTCAATCTCTCCACCCAGGGCATCGGCCTACGGCCTCAGCCCTGGGCTCCGTTCTCCCGGCCCGTTGGGCCGGACGGGCCCAGATGTCCTAGGGAGCTGAGCTCCGGAGAACTGGTGCAGTTATTCTGTGACGAGCCCTAAGTCCGGCCGGCCACGTAGGCGTTGCCCGTCCGGTCGCCCTCCACTCCCTGGCTCAGAGGTATTCACCCCGGATCCGGTTACCCAGTGTATCTAAGTCACGGAATAGAGTAAAGTGGTCAATGCCGCAGAAGTCGAGAAGATGGCGAACTCCGTAAACTGCCGCCGCCGGATCCAGTCGAACCTCGCGCGCCACCCTTTTGGAGAATATCTTGTCGAGGGGCTCCTTGGAATAACCCGAAACCGTGAACATTCCCTGCTGAGCGGCAAGTCTTGTATTTCGCCACGGTGAGTAAACGGGAATAGGCTTTTCGAAATGCCAACTCTTCTTGGCTATAAAATTGGCAAAGTAGTCGTACTCAGGCGAGGTCAGATCCCATACTCTTGTGCGCTTCGTTGCATCTCTAGAGACCAGATAAGGATTAATAATCCAGACAGACGGAACAGCGAGGCCGGCTGGAATTCGAAAATCCCTGTTGCGGTTGATATTACGGAATCTTCCATCATTAGACAGCTCCTCGACATTCCATTCTGAAAACAGCTTCTTTCGATACTCTGATAGAGCAAAATATAAAGCAACTGCTAGAATCTCAGTCCAATCTAGAAGTCGCGTAGGAATTCCATAATGCTGCATCTCGGCCAATGTTTCCCAGGAAGATCTATCATTGGCGCCGGCGCGAAAAGAATACTCAAGGAAAGCGTCTCGCTCCCCTGCATGAAGAAGTTGATGCCCCTGGAGATTGCGGCAGATTTCTGACAGGGCTGACTTGTTAAGGCGGATTAGCCGATTGACTTCCTCGAGTTGTTCGAGTGCCTTCTTCGCTTCATCGATATTTTTCGATTCTCGAGCCCGATTGTGGCGATTCTTGAGCGCCGCTTTCTGCCCAACTAGTTCGCCGAACCTCCTTGGAAATTCCTCCTTTTTCTTCTCTAATGCCTCGACTTCGGCTCGGAAGTCTGGGTCCCGACGGTCAGGGATTCGAAACAAAGCGGGGACAAGGCGATATTGATCCGAATCTGAATGACCCCGAAACCATGCGCCGTGCCAGCTACAGTGGAGTCCATCCTTAGCTTCTTGGACCTTGGCCAGGAAACGTTCCCATTCGCGTTGAGCTGAATCCCAGGTCATATCGGCTAGCCTATTCGTTTATGGTAGGCCCGGGCGGAGTTGAACCACCTACCTTCGGATTATAAGTCCGACGCTCTCTCCGATGAGCTACAGGCCTATCGGGCTATACTACACCGAACTTCGCTGGCGAACCAGACACTACCATGGTGCCTGGAGATCTCGGGGAGTGAGGGGCCGGCCAGACGGACGCCCTACGGACGCCCGCTGTCGGGGGATTCGAACTCGGCTATTCGGCTATAATAGACAGTCCCGCGCCGCCGCGGCGCGTCAATCCAACGATCCGGAGTCTCCCTCTATGGCCAAAGCGCGCGTCGCCGTCCTGAAAACCCAGCCTGAATCCGTCCTCACCGACGTCGGTCGCACCATGGAGCTGGCGGAGGTCAAGCGCTATCTAGCGCCGGGCGCCACCACGATCCTCAAGGACAACATTTCCTGGCACTTCCCGTTCCCGGGGGCCAACACCACGCCGTGGCAGCTCGAGGGGACCATCCAGAAGCTGCGGGCGGACGGCTATACCGACCAGGTCTGCGTCCAGAACAACACGGTCGTCACCGATCCCAAGAAGGGCGAGCGGCTGAACCGCTACCTGCCGGTGCTCGACAAGTACGGCGTGCCGGTGCGCTACAACTGCTTCGCGGACGACCTCAAGTGGATCACCTACCAGCCCAAGGGCAAGATGCTGGTGCTGCCGAAGATCTACCCGGAGGGGATCACCATCCCCGAGTTCTTCATCGGCAAGAACATCGTCCACCTGCCGACGGTGAAGTGCCACATCTACACCACCACCACGGGAGCGATGAAGAACGCCTTCGGCGGCCTGCTCAACACCCGCCGGCACTACACCCACTCCTACATCCACGAGACGCTGGTGGACCTGCTGACGATCCAGAAGGAGATCCACTCCGGGATCTTCGCCGTGAAGGACGGCACCACCTGCGGCAACGGCCCGGGGCCGCGAACGATGATCCCGGTCGAGAAGGACTTCATGATGGCCTCCGGCGATCAGGTGGCCATCGACGCCGTGGCGGCGAAGATGATGGGCTTCAACCCGATGAAGATTCCCTACATCCGCATGGCCCACAATGCCGGCCTCGGGGTGGGCGATACGCGGGACATCGAGGTGGTGGGCGAGGACGTGTCGAAGTGGAACTTCCACTTCTCGGTGGGGGACAACGCGGTCTCCCGCTTCGGCGACCTGGTGTGGTTCGGGCCGCTCAAAGGGCTGCAGAAGCTCTTTTTTCGGACGCCGCTGGTCTACTTCTTCGTCTTCGGCTCGTACTTCTACCACGACTTCGCGTGGTACCCCACGGTCGGCAAGCGCCGCATCGACCAGTACAAGAAGACCAGCAAGTGGATGCGCCTCTTCGAGCAGTATCCTGAGGCGGTGCGGGAAGAAAAGAAGGCGGCCTGAGCGCCGTGCCTGACTGCTGAGTCCGCTACGCCACCTTCTGCCCGCACTCGGGGCAGAATCGGGGGTTGCCCTCTATCTGGGCGCCACAGCCGCCGCAGGTCTTCTTGGTCGCAGTGGGAGTGCCGCATTCGGGGCAGAACTTGGCGCCTCCGGCGAGCTTGGCGCCGCAGGACTTGCAGGCGGTGCCGGTGACCTGGCCGAGGTCGCGGCCTTTCATCCAGTCCACTTCCTGCGCCTTGGTGTAGGCCTGCTGCTTGGCGGCCTCCGCCTGGGCGGAGGCGATCTCCTCGTCCATGTCGGGCGCGCAGTACTCGCAGAGCCCGGCCTTCTCGTTGAAGCACACCGGCCCGCAGACCCACTTGCCGCAGCGCGTGCACTGCTTGAACAGGGGGCGGATCTCCGCCACGGCGTCCTTCAGGGCGGCATCGTGGGCGGGGCCGCCGACGGCGCGCTGGATCTCGTAGGCGGTCTCGGAGACGCGGCCGAAGATTCCTCCGAAGAGGTTGCCTGCCACCTGCGCGGCCGAAGCGGCCATGCCCATCTTCGAGCTCTGGAAGGTGGACATGTACCCGTTGCCACACTTCTCGCAGTAAAACTTGAACTGGTAGCCGCGGTCGGTCGAGAGATCGTCGTAGTTACCGGTGAATTCGATGGTCGCCATGGTGACTGCTGCTCCGAAGACTTGAGTTGGAGGGGAATGGTAGCACGGCCCATCTGTGCCAAAGTAGCTCGTCCATGGAACCCCAGAGGCCCTCCCGCCGGCAGGTCTTCGCGCTCGGCGCCATCCTGACACTGGCCCTCGCTCTGCGGCTCGCGCACTGGTGGGCGGTTCGCCGCCAGCCGTTCTTCGCCTGGCTCGCCATGGACAGCCAGGAGTACGACCGCTGGGCGCGGGAGATCGCGGCAGGGGACTGGCTGGGCTCCCAGGTCTTCTTCCAGGCGCCCCTCTATCCGTACCTCCTGGCCATCCTCTACGCCTTGTTCGGCCGCAGCCTCGACGCCGTCTATCTGGCCCAGATCGCCCTGGCGGTGGCGGGTTGCTACGCCCTCTACCGGGCCGGGCGGGAGATGGCGGGCGATGCGGCCGGAGAGACGGCGGGGCTGGGGGCGGCGTTGCTGGCGGCCGTCTACGGGCCGTTCCTTTTCTATGACGTCCAGCTCGCCAAGGAGTCACCCGCCGTGGCCGTCACCGCCTTCCTCCTCTGGGCGCTGGCCGCGGCGCGGGCGCGTCCGGCAACGGGACGCTGGCTGGTCGCCGGGGCTCTCCTGGGGGTCCTCGCCCTGTTGCGGGAGAACGCCCTCCTCGTCGTCCCCTTCCTGCTTCCCCTCGCCTGGACACAGGATGGGAAATGGCTGGCATTCTTTCGGAAGGGCGGGGCGCTCGTGGCCGGTCTCGTCCTCGTCCTCCTGCCTGTCGCGCTACGCAACGGGATCGTGGGCGGGAGCTTCCTCCCCACGACGTCCCAGGGCGGGGTGAACTTCTACATCGGCAACAACCCGCAGGCGGACGGCACCTATCAGCCCATCGTGCCCGGCAAGCAGATCCCGGCCCTGGAGCGGCGGGAGCCGGCGCGCCTCGCCGAGCAGGCGGCGGGCCGGAAGCTCTCGGCCGGCGAGGTCTCCCGCTACTGGCTCGGCCGGTCGCTCGGCTGGGTACGGCGGGAGCCGGGGGCGTTTCTCCGACTCCAGGTGCGCAAGCTCGGCATGTTCTGGAGCTGGTACGAGTGGCCGGACGCGGTGGACTACTACCACGTGAAGACGCTCTCGTCCGTCCTCCGGCTGCCGCTCCTGGAGCTCGGCGGCGCCGTCCTCCTGGCGCTGGCGGGGCTCGTCCTGGCGCGCCGGCGGCTCGGCCCCTTCGCTCCCGTCCTGCTTTTCGCCCTCGGATGGACGCTCTCGACGATCGTCTTCTTCCTCTTCTCCCGCTACCGATTGCCCGTCGTGCCGGCCCTCCTGGTGCTCGGCGGCGTGACGCTCGCCGCCGCGGTCGAGGCGTGGCGGACCGGGAGCCGGAGGCGGGCTGTAGGATTCGCGGTCCTCGTCCTGACGGCGCTGCTCCTCCCCCGGGCCCTGGGCTACGAGCCGCGGATGGACCTGGTGGAGTACAACCTCGGCCGGCTCTACGACGAGCAGGGGAGGCCCGAGGAGGCGCGGGAGCACTACAAGGCGGCCTTCGTGCTGAATCCGAAGGACTTCCTGGCCTGCCTCAACCTGGGCAATCTCGCCGCCCGGCACGGGGATTGGGCCACGGCGCTGCGCTTCTACCAGCGCGCCGCGGCCCTGGAGCCGCGGTCCGACGACGCGGAGAGCAACCAGGGGGGTGTCTACCTGGCCCTGGGCGACCTGGCGCAGGCCGAGGCGCACCTCGATCGTGCGCTGGCCTTGAATCCCCAGAACCTGCCGGCCTTGCAGAACCTGGCACTGCTGCGGGCCCGCCGGGGAGATCTCGCGGGGGCGAGAGAACTCAACCAGCGGCTGCTGGAGCTGGACCCCGCCAATCCCGCGGGCTTGAGATTACGGGGACGGTTGGGAGGATAGGCCGGTCTCTGCGGTATCCGGGCCAGCCGGAGTGAGCTCGTAGATCAGGTTCAGGTCGTCCTTGTAGCGGAGCGCGAAGTGCAGGGGGTCCATCTCCACCCATTGGCGTTCGAGGGGGAAATCGAATCCCGGGTAGCTCCCCAGGTGAATCCAGCGAATGTGTTGCGCCTTGAGGTTGGCGATCCAGGCCTGGGGCGACGGGTCGACCCGCGGCTGGCATTCCGGATACTGGATGGCGAGGGGATGGTTGGCGGCGTTGAAGTTGACGTAGCGGACGTCCCGTTCCAGGTGGGTCCCCATGGCCGGGTACATGAAGTAATTGTTCGGCTCGCTGACGGCGGCGACGTTGCCGTCGCCGCCGTGCGCTTCCAGCCAGCCCCAGGCGGCGGCGGAGAAGCGCGCCAGAGTCTGATGGGCGGTGAACTCGTGCCCCAGAGCCCGCTTCCGGTCCTCCACCCGGAAGCGGGCGAGGAAGGGAGCCCCGAGAATCGCCAGCGCCAGGCCGACCAACGCCAGCTCGCGACGACGCCGCACGGCGAAGACCCGCAGGCCGGGCGACAGGGCCAGGGCCACGGCGGCCACGTCCGCCACCGCCAGGGTCAGCCGAACGCCGCGCGGCATCTCGGCGTGAAGCTGGAGCAGGCCCTGGACCAGGAAGATGAGGGCGATCCCTTCCATCCAGCGGTCCCGCACTCCTTTTCTCTCGCCCAGGGCCACGCCGCCGGCGAAAACCAGCCCGAGCGCCGGGATGAGGTAGCGGATGTTGGCGAAGATGTGATGACTCTTGGCGAAGGGGACCATCAGCCAGAAGGCGAGCTGGATCCAGACCTGCCCGGCGATCAACAGACTCTCGCGCCATCGCTCCCGGCCCAGGCCGAGCAGGAATCCGAAGGGGAAAGCCAGTGCCACCAGCAGCAGCACGAACGCCTGCGGCCCCACCCCCAGCTCCTGCGATTGGGGCTTGGTGATGCCCAGGAAGGAATCCAGGAGCTGCCCCTCCTCGATCATCGGCTCCCAGAGGTCCACCACGGAGTTCTTGCGGGGGATCGTGGGCTTGTTGGCGTTCTCCGGGCCGCTCGACGTCTCCTCGCAGGCGATGGCCAGCGGGTCCGCGCCCAGGGCCACGTTGCGGAGGTAGAAGAAGCTGCCCAGGAGGGCTGCCATCAGCAGGGCAGCCACGACCTGCCCCGCGCGCCGGCCCCAGGCGCCGCGCGCCAGCGGCACCGCAAGGCCGGCGAGGGCGAGGGCGCAGGGGATGCCCAGCACCTTGGCGCCGGCGGCGAGACCCAGCCCCATGCCGATGAAGAGGGCGTGGCTCCAAGCCGGCTCGCGCAGCCAGCGCAGGGCGAAGTAGGCCGCCGCCACGAATGTGGCGCCGAGGAAGATGTCCACGTACTCCGTGGCCGCGAAGCGGATCACGGTCGGCGTGAGCAGCACCAGGAACCCAGCGAGCGGCCAGTGCCGCCGCGCTCCGAGGTGGCGGGCGACGGCCCCCGTGGCGAGCCCCAGGAGCAGCCAGTGGGGGAGCGAGGCGAGGTTGACGTAGAGCTCGCTGTGCGACGGCGCCATCCACCACCAGAACCAGATCGACCCGTTGGCCGGGACGTAGCCGTAGTAGTTGACGGGGACGTTGCCGAAGACCGGAAAGAGGTTGCGGTCGCGCAGCCAGGTGCCGGCGAGCAGCAGGTGGTACATCAGGCTGTCCCAGGAGAGGGGCGGCCGGATGAGCCCGCGCAGCGCCTCGGCCGCCACGGCATGCAGCGAGAGGATCGACAGCACCGGATGCTCGCGCAGGATCTCCCAGGAGCGGCGGGCGATCGCCCGCGCCGGCCCGTCCACTCCGCCCTCGGGCGGCGCCTTGCGGAACCCCAGCAGCAGGACGAGGGACAGGACGGCCTGCAACGCCAGGGCGAGGTCGAACCGCAACGCTCCCAGTGCGCCCAGCAGGAGGCCGATCCCCACCGCCTCGGCGGTCGAGAGGAGGAGGGTCGCGATGGCGAGCGTCAGCGGGTCGCGGCCGGCTTCGCTCCCCAACAGCCGCAGCGCGGCGAGATAGCCGCCGAGGCACAGGAAGCCCAGCGTGGCGAGAGTGGCCACGGCTCCCACCAGGTCGATCCAGAACATGGGCGGGATTGTTAGCACAGGCGTTGGGCGGGTGCTAGCATCCCCGCCCGTGCACGGCGCCCATGACGCGGATGACGCGGGATATTTCGATCGCGAGTACTTCCAGCTCCATCCGGGCAAGGTGCGCTACCTGGACTACCTGGTGCGCCTGCTCGGCCGCCATGGCGTGCCCGGCGGCCGGGTGCTCGACGTGGGCGCGGGGTACGGGTTCTTCCTGGCGGCGCTGGAGAAGGCCGGCTACGAGGCGCACGGCGTCGAGATCTCGCATCACGCCGTGGAGCAGGCGCGGCGTCGGACCCGCGGGGAGGTCGTCGAGCAGGGAGCGGAGGCGCCCCTGCCGTTTCCCGACGATCGTTTCGACGCCGTCACGCTGCTCGACGTCATCGAGCACCTGAGGGACTATGGGGCGACCCTGGAGAGCTGCCGCCGGGTGCTGAAGCCCGGGGGCAAGCTCTTCGTCATCACCCTCAACGCCCACAGCCTCGCCCGGCCCCTGCTGGGGAAGCGCTGGGCCTGGTACCAGGACCCCACCCACATCCACATGTTCACCCCCCGCATGCTGCGCGAGGGGCTCGAAGCCGCCGGCTTCGCAGTGGAGACCCTGATCACCGAGTCCAACTTCTGCTCCGTGGGCGAGGGGACGAAGTTCCTCAAGCCCCTGCGCATGATCGGTCGCGTGGTGCACACCCCGGCCTTCGGCGACTCGCTGCTGGCGGTGGCGAAGAAGCCGGCCTCGGCAACTCTTGAGGCTCCACTCAGCTCTTCTTGACACCCTCAGCGTGATGCGTGATGCGTGATGAGATGAGAACCACGCTCACCCTGGACGACGACGTGTTGGCCTCGGCCCGCGCTTTGGCTGCCCAACGCGGCGTGCCGATCGGCACCATCATCTCTGATCTTGCCCGCCGGGGCCTCGCCCCTGCCCAGCCCTCCGCCACCCGCAATGGCATCCGCCTTTTCCCCGTACGGCCCGACGCCAGTCCCGTTACCCCCGAGTTGGTCAAAACCTTGGCGGAGGAGGTGGATTGAACCGCCACCTCCTCGACCTCAACACGCTGCTCGCCTTGCTCGATTCGATGCACGTGTTTCATGAGGCGGCGCACCGTTGGGTTGAAGCCACGCCGGGCCTGCGCTTTCTCACTTGTCCGCTGGTGCAAAACGGTGTGATCCGGATCGCCAGCCAAAGCACCTACCCCAATGCGCTCGGCACTGCCGCCGAGGTGTGCGACGCGGTGGCGGCGTTTTGCGCCGACCCGCGTCATGAGTTCTGCCCCGACGACATCTCCTTGATGTTGCCAGGCCTAGTCAAGTGATCGAACCAGCTTGAACTGCGAACCTGAGCATTTTATCTGTATCAAGTCGTAAGCTATCATAAACGTAAGTTAACCATCGATTTCCTTCAAGGCATTGGATATATTCCTGAATGCTGACTCCTAGATCCTCCGCGGTCTTAGGGTGAGTCAGCCTGTTGCGAGCGACGTGAGCTACGAGAAACCCCTCCCACTGCTTGCCGCTTTGTGGTAAACGATAGCCAGTGCCAAAAAGTTCTGAATACAAGTTAAAGGTCGCAATCAGCCGGTCAGGGAGCGAGCCGGAGTCGGTCTCAGGAGAGCCGAGGGGCAGGGTTACCTCGCCTCGCTCAGCCGCGGCCTTCAAGAAGAAACACGCCGCAGACTCCATACCCTCGGCGACCGAGAAGAGGGTCCGAACGTAATTGCGCATGGCGAACTTTCCAAGCGCGGACGTCCGCAAATCTTACCCGCGCCCAGCCTCGGGCTCCTCTTGCAGTTCGGCAAGGAGTGCGGTCACGCCCCAGATTTTCACGCCGTGCTCCAACATCTGCCGCCGTAATTCGTCGTCAGCCCTCAAGTCGCCATCACCTGAGACAATCGCGTCGGCGTGACCACTGATCGCCGCTGCCAGGACTGGATGGTCCTTCGGGTCACGGCAGCGGGGCGGAATGGCGGTGGCTTCCGCCCACTCGCCTCGCCAGTGCAACTGCTCTATCAGTGCCTCTGCCTGAATCGGGTCGATGTCCCGTCTCAGGCGTGGCCGCTGCGAGACTTCTTGGAGCTCGTCAAGGAGAGGTTGGCTGATGACGACGAGGAACTTGCCAGCCCGCCATGCCTCCAGCACCGGCAAGGTGGCGGGCCCCCCGAGAAGGGCACGGATCCAAAGGTTGGTGTCGACGACGATTCGCAGCTTCATGCCGGCCGGGCGGCGTTGCGCACCGCCTGCACTTCGCGGTCGATATCCGCATCTGTGATGTCTTCGGCTGGAGCTCGCGCGGCCAGTTGCGTGATCAGGTCTTTGAAGCGAGCGTCCATCTCGGTCTCGGCAAGAGCACGAGCCACACGGGCACGGGCCGGCTCATCAAGGCCGTGGATGACGCCGAGGAGGTCTTCGAGGCCGAGACGCACGTTGGGGATGGTGATCTCCGAAGAGCGAATGGCTAGGTCACGATCCTTCATAGTGTTTTACCTCGGCACCCCTCTGAAGAGCTTAGCACGGCCAGAAATCCATGGCGCGTCAGGCCGAGTCGGCGGTAGGCATGCGCCGCTTCGGCAGCCCGCCTGCGATCAGCTTCAGCGTCGTCTCCACCACCGCCGCGAGGGGTGCGGCGTCGGCCCGGTTCTTCCCGGCGAGGGGGAAGGCGGTGCCGTGGTCGACGGAGGTGCGCAGGAAGGGGAGGCCCAGGGTCCAGTTGGTGGCGAGGCCGAAGGAGGAGGTCTTGACGGCGATCAGCCCCTGGTCGTGGTAGAGGGCGAGCACCCAGTCGAACTCGCCGCGGCGGGCGCGGGCGAAGAGCGAGTCGGCGCTCTCGGGGCCGTGGACGTCGATGCCCCGCACGCGGGCCGCCGCCACGGCCGGGCGGAGCACGTCGTCGTCCTCGTGGCCCAGCAGGCCGCCCTCCCCGGCGTGGGGGTTCAAACCGGCGAGGGCGATCCTGCCGCCGGCGTGGCGGTCCAGGCAGGCGAGGGCCTCGCCCACCGTTTCGCCCGTGATGCCGTCCAGGGCGTCGCGCAGCGGGAGGTGGACGTTGAGGAGGGCCACCTGGAGCTCCGGGGCGAGGAAGGCCATCAGGTAGTCTCGCCCGTAGCGCTCCAGGCCGCAGACCTCGGCGAGGTAGTCGGTGTGCCCCACGAAGCCGGGCAGGTGCTGGCGGGCGATCGACTCCTTGCTCACCGGCGCGGTGACCAGGGCGTCGGCGACCGTTGAGCGCACGAGGGCAATGCCCGCGTCGAGGGCCGCCATGGCGCCGGCGGCGTCCGCCGGCCCCGAGTCGCCGAGGGTGAGCGACCGGCGGGTCCCCACCGGGTCGAGCACCGGAATGCCGTCCGTCGGAAGGTCCGAACGGGTGGCGGGAACCCCTGACAGGAAAATCAGACGGTCCCAGGGAGCGCCGGGGAGGGAGGGATGGAGGGCTTCAAGGGCGGCCCGCTCCGCCACCAGGAGCGGCTGCCAGGGCAGCGAAGCCGCGGGCTCCAGGAAGAGCTTGAGCAGGATCTCCGGGCCGATGCCCGCCGGGTCCCCCTGCGTCAGGGCCAGGATGGGACGCGCCGGAGGCGGGGATGCGGCGACCGTCACCGCTCTTCTTCGCCGCCGTTGACCCGCTTGCTCCGCCGCTTCAGCTCCTCTTCCTTGAACATGTAGCGGATGAAGTGCTTCTGGATCAGGAGGTTGGGCCCCTGGTGCCGGTTGAGCTTGAGGGAGCCCTTGTCGTACCACTCGATCCAGCCTCGCAGCTCCTCGCCGTCGGTGAGGATGACCACCATGGGCGTCTTCGCCGCCATCTGCTTGAGGTAGTAGAACTCCTCGGCGTTGGTCTGCTCGGGCGGCGACTGCTTGCGGCGCACGCTGCGCCCAGGGAGATCCTTCTTGAGCTCGTTCATGTCCGGGCGTATCAGTTTGCGGGTGGCCATTTCGGTTCCATTGGGCATGTCGGATCTACGCTGTGGGTGAGGCCGCCGCGGACCGGTCGTCGTCCGGCGTCCGGGTTTTGTATTGGTCGTCCTCGTAGGCAAGGCAGCAGAGCAGCCGGCCGCACTGCCCGGAGATCTTCGACGGGTTCAAGCTGAGGTTCTGTCTCTTGGCCATCTGGATGGAGATCGGCCGGAAGTCCTTGAGCCAGGTCGAGCAGCAGAGGGTGCGGCCGCAGATGCCGATGCCGCCGATCAACCCCGCCTCGTCCCGGGCTCCCACCTGCACCATTTTCACCCGTACGGAAAACCGGCTGGACAAATCGCGTACGAGTTGCCGGAAGTCCACCCTTCCTTCGGACGTGAAGTAAAAGGTCGCCTTCTTGCCGCTGAGAGAAAAGTCGACCATGGAGATCTTCATCTCCAAGCCGAGGGCGCGGGAGCGCTCCTGGGCGTAGAGCTTGCCGCTCGCCTCGCTCTGGCACTGGCGGTCGTACGAGGCCAGGTCGTTGTCGTCGACCGGGCGCAGGATCGGCCGGGCGCTCGACTTCTGGCACGGCTTGAACACCGGCATGGGGGACTGCTCGACATGGCCGAAGGCCGGTCCCGACTCCAGCTCCACCACCACTTTCTCCCCCCGGGCGTAGGTGCGCCCCCCTGTCGAGCAGAGCGTCAGATTGGTCTCTTCGCGAAACCGCACGCCGACGAACGTGTCTTCCACCGCCGTCGACATTCCTTTGAAAGCGCAACCGCTACATCCCATAGTTCTACTTCCGTTTCATGAGCGACAGCGACCTGGCATGACCCCTTATGCAGGATGAATACCAAGGCGACCCGGCTCAACGAATTGTTAGGCTCGAAACCTCGTGCTTATTGTTGCAGCGGCGGGCCCCGGCGTCAATCGCCGGCATCGAGCGGCGCTTGGTCGAGCAACCGGCGGCCGATGTCGTGACGGTAGACCTTGCCCGGCCAGTCGATCTCGGCGACGGCGGCGTAGGCTTTCCGCAACGCACCTGCGAGGCTGGGATCGACGGCGCAGACGGAGAGGACCCGCCCCCCGGCGCTCACCAGCTCGCCGCCGGCTCCCGTGGTGCCACCGGTGCCGGCGTGGAAAATCTCCACGCCCGGCAGGGCCGCGGCGCGGTCGAGGCCGCGGATGGGCTCGCCCTGGATTGGCCTGCCAGGATAGCCGGGGCTGGCCAGAACGACACAGGCCGCGATCTCGCGCCGGA
Source organism: Thermoanaerobaculia bacterium (assembly GCA_049284515.1). GTDB lineage: Bacteria > Acidobacteriota > Thermoanaerobaculia > Multivoradales > UBA5704 > DATARR01. The sequence goes on along the minus strand of JBAPYB010000609.1, from coordinate 2,574 downwards.
AGGAGAGGCGCCGCGCCTCGAACCGCCCCGCCGCACCGGCGGCGAGAATGGGCAGGAGGTCGTCCTCCAGCCGCAGCAGGATCACCTGCGCTTCCGGATCGCCGAAACGGGCGTTGAACTCCAGCACTTTCGGCCCCTCCGGCGTCAGCATGAGGCCGGCGTAGAGCACCCCCACGAACGGCCGCCCCTCGGCGGCGAGGCCGGCGACGGCCGGGCGCAGGATGGTCTCCACGACCAGGGCGCCGGCCTCCGCCGACAGTCCGCCGGACGGGCTGTGGGCGCCCATTCCCCCGGTGTTGGGGCCGGTGTCGCCGTCGCCGATCCGCTTATAGTCCCGGGCGGTCGCCAGCGGCAGCAGGTGCTCGCCGTCGCAGAGGGCCATGAACGACACCTCTTCGCCCGGCAGGAAGGCCTCGACCAGCACGCGGTCGGCGCTGGCGCCGAACTGTCGCTCCTCGAACAGGGCGTTGAGGGCAGCCTCGAGCTCGGCGGCGTCCTGGACGACGAACACTCCCTTGCCGGCGGCGAGACCGTCGGCCTTGAGCACCAGGGGGAAGCCGAACCGGCCGGCGGCGGCGCGGGCCGCCGCCGCGTCGTGGACGATCTCGGCGGGCGCCGTGGGGATGCCGTGCCGCTCCATGAGCTGCTTGGCGAAGACCTTGCTCCCCTCGATCTCGGCGGCGCGCTGGGTGGGGCCGAAAACGGCGAGCCCCCGGTTGGCGAATTCATCCGCGAGCCCCAGGGTGAGGGGGAGCTCCGGCCCCACCACGGTCAGGTCGATCTTGAGCTCCTCGGCGAAGTCGGCCAGCCGCTGCACCTCTTCGGCCGCCACCGGCACCCGGTCGGCCAGGGCGGCGATGCCCGGGTTTCCCGGCGCGCAGTAGAGCTCGGTCAGCAGCGGGCTCTGCCGCAGCTTCCAGCACAGGGCGTGCTCGCGCGCGCCGCCTCCCACCACCAGCACCTTCATAGCGGCCTCCCCTCGACGGCGACCGCGATGCCCGCGGTCTTCGCGGTCATCGCGGTCGCGGTCACGGCCGTCACGGCGATGACGTCGACGATGTCCTCCGCGGAGCACCCCCGCGACAGGTCGTTGACCGGGCGGGCGAGCCCCTGGAGCAGCGGTCCCACGGCCCGGGCTCCGGCGAGGCGCTCGGTCAGCTTGTAGGCGATGTTGCCGGCGTCCAGGTCGGGGAAGACGAGGACGTTGGCACTCCCCGCCACCGTGCTGCCCGGCGCCTTGCTCGCCGCCACGCGGGGCACCAGGGCGGCGTCGGCCTGAAGCTCGCCGTCGAAGGCAAAATCCACCCGCCGCGCCCGCAGCACCTCGACGGCGGCCCGCACCTTGTCCACTTTGGGATGGCGGGCGCTGCCATGGGTGGAGAAGGAGAGGAGGGCGACGCGGGGCTCTTCGTCAAGCAGCAGCCGGCAGCTCGCCGCCGCGGCTTCGGCGATGTCCGCCAGCTCCTCGGGATTGGGGTCCGGCACCACGCCGCAGTCGCTGTAGATGAGGTTGCGGCCGTCGGCCAGGGACATGAGGAAGCAGGAGGAGACCACCTTGAGGCCGGGGCGCGGGCCGAGGCCCCGCAACGCCGCCCGCAGGGTATCGGCCGTGGTGACGAGGGCCCCCATCACCGCGCCGTCCGCCTGCCCGGTGGCGACCCGCAGCACCGCGAAATAGAGCGGATCGCGGGCCAGGGCCATGGCCTGGGAGGAGTCGAGGGCCGGAATCCGCGCGGCGAGGAAGGCGGCCAGATCGGCAAGACCGGCGTCGGTCGACGGGTCGAGCACCGGCACGGTGAGAGGGACTCCAGCCGCCGCGGCAGCGGCAGCCACGGCCGCCCGCGTCCCCACCAACTCCGGCCGGCAGAGCCCCAGGGCGGCGGCGCGCTCGGCCGCCGTCACCACCCGGGGGTCGCCGCCCTCGGCGAGAACGACGATCGCAGGGCTCGGCGCCGCGGCGGCCCGGGCTCTCAGACGTGCGAGGGGGGTGGGCGGCTCGGACACGGCTGGACTGTAGCAGATGGGCAGATGCGGGCAACCCGGCTCAGAGGATGTCTGGAATGCGCAGCCCAGTCGCTCCGCCACCTTCGCCCGGGCATAAATGCCGGGGCTATGAACAGCGCCCCCTGAAGGGGACTTGAAGCCGGATTCATCCGGCGTCGTGCCTAGCCCTGGCATTTATGCCCGGGCGGAGGTGGGCATCGCGGCCATACTCTCCGACGCCCCGGCTTCACCCCTTGAGCACCATCGCCCCCGTCGGCTGCGGCACGCCGCCCGCGGGCTCGATGGTCACCGCCCAGGCCCGGATGGTGGCCACGTCCGGGACGCTCTCGACCTTGACGCTGGCGATCCCCTGCGGGTCCATGGAGAAGGTGCCGGCCGCGACCGGCTTGCCGCCGGCGATGTACCAGAGCTCGTAGGTCTTGTCCGAGGGGAGGGCGGGGAGGTCGAAGGCGTAGAAGAGGGCGTCGCGGCGCAGCGGGTTGACGTAGGTGTGGCCGGCGGCGCGCGGCGCCGGCCCCATCCCCGCCAGGGTCACCGACTGGACGCCCGGGGCGGCGACGACCTGAAGGG
>JBAPYB010000608.1:0-8218 GCA_049284515.1 Thermoanaerobaculia bacterium | reverse complement strand
GCCGGGAGTGATGCCCGGCGGCCGCGGCGCCCCCCGCTTGGGGGGCTTCGCCGCGCTCTCCGGCTCGGCTTTCAGGGGGGCCTTCATGGCCGCGGATCTTATCCCGTCTCGCCCTGGCGCCGCAGCCCCGGTTCGAGGATCTCCCGTGCCTGGAGCACCACCCGGCGCTCATTGTCGAAGCTGAGCTTGGCGATTCCCTCGTCCCAGGAGAACCACTCGGCTCCGGAGACCTCCCTGGCATCGAAGTCGGCGGCTGAGCCGCAGACGTAGTCGAGGAGGAAGTAGTCGACCCGCTTGTGCACGCGCCGGGCGCCCTTCTCCACGAACCAGTACTCCACCTCCGAGAGCGGGGCCACCACCCGGCCGGTGACTCCCGTCTCCTCCCGCACCTCGCGCACGGCGGTCTGCTCCGCCGTCTCGCCCAGCTCGATGTGCCCCTTGGGGAGCTGCCAGCGCCGGCCGGCTTGCGTCGAGATCAGCAGGATGCGGTCGCCCTCCACCACCAGGCCGCCCGCCGAGCGGTGATGCTCGGTCCGCATGCGCTCCGGTTCGGATCGTCCGGTGAATCCTCGGGGCGAGCGCGGTGGCGGGTTCAGTTGGCCGACTCCTCGGAAGCGCCGCCGGGGATCCAGGACGGCAGGGCGGACGGATCGATCCCCACGGATCTCAGCGCAGCCGCCCAGAGCTGATCGGGATCGGGAGCGAAGATCAGGTCGCCGTTGACCGGTGCCGTCAGCCAGTCGTTGCGCAGGATCTCCTCCATGAGCTGCCCTTCGCCCCAGCCGGCGTAACCGAGCAGGAGCCGGAAGCGGTCGGTGGGCTCCTCGGCGAGGCGGGAGAGGTCGCCGATGTGCTGCGTGAGGGCCACTCCGGGAACGATCTGAGTGGCCGTGTCCTGCTCGTCGCCCTCGGGCAGCACCGGGGCGAAGAGCACGGTCCCCAGGTTCGGCTGCACGGGGCCGCCGAAGTAGGCGACCGTCTCCTGCTGGCCCCTCCACGCCACGTCCATCCCCTTCAGGATCTCGCTCACCTTGATCCCCGTCGGCCGGTTGACGATGAAGCCCAGGCTCCCTTCCGCCTCGTGGTGGAGCAACAGCACCACGCTCCGATGGAAAAACGGGTCGAGCACCTGCGGCATGGCCATCAGAAGCACCGGGGTGATCAGGTCCGAGGCGCTCACGGGCATGCGTTCATCTTACCCCGGCTCGCCGCCTCTGGGAGAAAGCTGTTATCTTTCCTGTGACCGGCGGATTTCCGGTCCCTGCTCGCCTTGAAACTCCGAGGAGAAAAGATCCCATGAACGATAGTTTCGCAAGCCGCGCGACGCTGCGGGCGGGCGGGCGTCAGGTCCGTTTTGCCCGGCTGGGCTCCCTGGCGGCCAGTGGCTTCAACGTCTCCCGCCTCCCCTACGCTCTGCGCATCCTGCTCGAAAACCTGCTCCGCCGCGAGGACGGCCTGGTCGTCTCCGCGAGCGAGATCGAAGCCCTGGCGACCTGGGACCCCAAGGCCGCTCCCTCGCGCGAGATCGCCTTCATGCCGGCCCGCGTCCTGTTGCAGGACTTCACGGGTGTGCCGGCGGTGGTGGACCTCGCCGCCATGCGCGACGCCATGGTGGCCATGGGGGGCGATCCCAAGCGGATCAACCCCCTTCAGCCCGTGGAGCTGGTGATCGACCACTCCGTACAGGTGGACGAGTACGGCACCGCCGCCGCCTTCCTCTTCAACGCCGGCAGGGAGCTCGAAAGGAACCGCGAGCGCTATGCCTTCCTGCGCTGGGGTCAGAAGGCCTTCGCCAACTTCCGGGTGGTGCCGCCGGACACCGGCATCGTCCACCAAGTCAACCTCGAGTACCTGGCGCGGGTGGTGATGGAGGGCGAGGTGGGCGGCGAGCTCTACGCCTATCCCGACACCCTGGTGGGGACGGACTCCCACACCACCATGATCAACGGCCTCGGCGTCCTCGGCTGGGGCGTGGGCGGCATCGAGGCCGAGGCGGCCATGCTGGGCCAGCCGGTCTCCATGCTCATCCCCCAGGTGGTGGGCTTCCGCCTCTCGGGCGAGCTGCCCGAGGGCGCCACCGCCACGGACCTCGTGCTCACCGTCACCGAGATGCTGCGCAAGAAGGGCGTGGTAGGCAAATTCGTGGAGTTCTTTGGGCCCGGCCTCGGCAATCTGCCGCTCGCCGACCGGGCGACGATCGGCAACATGGCGCCGGAGTACGGGGCCACCTGCGGCATCTTCCCCGTCGACCAGGTCGCCCTCGACTACCTCGCCTTCTCCGGCCGGCCGGCTGAGCAGGTGGCGCTCGTCGAGGCCTACATGAAGGAGCAGGGGCTCTTCCATACGGCGAATTCGCCCGAGCCCGAGTATACGGACACGCTGGCGCTGGATCTCGGCACGGTCGAGCCGAGCCTTGCCGGTCCCCGCCGGCCGCAGGACCGCGTGCGCCTCTGGGACGTCAAGGCCTCCTTCGAGAAGGAGCTCGCCGCGATGACGGCCGCCGGCAGGACCGGCAAGACCCGCGCCCCCGCCGCTCCGGGCCTCCAGGCCGTGGGCGGCTCCGCCGCCGGCCTCGCCATCGCCGCGATTGCCGAGCCGGAGGTGACGGGCGATGGAGCCGCCGATGCTCTGCGCCACGGCTCGGTGGTGATCGCCGCCATCACGAGCTGCACCAACACCTCGAATCCGTCGGTGATGGTGGCGGCGGGCCTGGTGGCCAAGAAGGCGGTGGAGAAGGGCCTCAAAACCCAGCCCTGGGTCAAGACCAGCCTCGCCCCCGGCTCCAAGGTGGTCACCGAGTACCTGCGCGAGGCGGGCCTCACCCCCTACCTCGACCAGCTCGGCTTCAACCTCGTGGGCTACGGCTGCACCACCTGCATCGGCAACAGCGGACCGCTTCCGGCGGCCATCTCGAAGGCCATCGAGGAGCGGGACCTGGTGGCCGTCGCCGTCCTCTCCGGCAACCGCAACTTCGAGGGGCGCATCAACGCCGACGTGCGGGCCAACTACCTGGCCTCGCCGCCGCTGGTGGTGGCCTACGCCCTCGCCGGCCGTATCGACGTCGACCTGCGCTCGGAGCCCCTGGGTACAGGGCGCGACGGCCAGCCGGTGTATCTGAAGGATCTCTGGCCGAGCCGCAAGGAGGTGGAGGAGACCATTCTGCGCTCCCTTCATTCGGAGATGTTCCGCAAGGAGTACGCCGACGTCTTCACCGGCGACGACACCTGGCGCGGCCTCCCCGTTCCCGAGGGCGACACCTACGCCTGGGATCCGGCCTCCACCTACGTCCGCCAGCCGCCGTATTTCGTGGACATGCCGGCCGAGCCGCGTCCGGTCCAGGACGTGCGCGGCGCCCGCGTGCTGGGCGTCTTCGGCGACTCGATCACCACCGACCACATCTCGCCGGCCGGCTCGATCAAGGTGGCGAGCCCGGCGGGCCGCTACCTGACCGAGCACGGCGTGGCGCCCAAGGACTTCAACTCCTACGGCGCCCGCCGCGGCAACCACGAGGTGATGGTGCGGGGCACCTTCGCCAACATCCGCATCCGCAACAAGATGGTCCCCGAGATCGAGGGCGGCTTCACCGTCCACCTGCCCGACGGCGAGCCGCTGCCGATCTACGACGCGGCCGAGAAGTACCAGCAGGAAGGGATTCCCACCGTCGTGCTGGCCGGCAAGGAGTACGGCACCGGCTCCTCGCGCGACTGGGCGGCCAAGGGTCCGCTGCTCCAGGGCGTGCGCGCCGTCATCGCCGAGAGCTTCGAGCGCATCCACCGCAGCAACCTGGTGGGCATGGGGATCGCCCCCCTGGAATTCCTCGCCGGCGACACCGCCGAAAGCCTAGGCCTGACCGGCCGCGAGACGATCGACGTCGAAGGCATCGCCGCCGCCGTCGAGAGCGGCTCCGCAAGCGGCAAGGACGTCATCGTGCGGGCCAGGAAGGAGGACGGCTCCGTCCGCGAGCTCAAGGCGCGTTTACGCCTCGACACTCCCCAGGAGGTGCAGTACTACCGCCACGGCGGCATCCTGCACTATGTGCTGCGGCAGCTTTTGGCATCCTAAAAAAAGCCCCGCAACGGGGAGGGAGCCGTGCGGGGGGAGGAGAGGGAGCTGAAGGAGATTGCGGAGTGTTGAGACTCCGGGACGGGTTCAACTCCCGAACCCCGTCCCACTGCGTACAACAGGGGCGACTTATGCTGGATTCCCATTGCTCCTTGGTTCTGGATTGACTCAGTCATGCGAATCTTCCTCACCGGCGGCACCGGCTACATCGGCCGCGCACTGGCCCGCCGCCTCGTCGAGGCAGGCCACGAGGTGCGGGCCCTGGTGCGGGCCACCAGCAATGCTGAGCCCCTCAAGGAGCTCGGCATCGCCACCTTCACCGGCGACATCGGGGACCGCATCTCGATGCGGGAGGGGATGTCCGGCGCCGATTGGGTGATCCACGCCGCCGCCGAGCTCGAAGAGACCGGTCCGCCCGAGCGGATGCGGACGGCCAACGTTCAAGGGAGCGAGAACGTCGCCTCCCTCGCCTACAAGCTGGGCGTCGGCCGCTTCCTCTCCGTCTCCTCCGTGGCCTGGTGGGGCGGCAGCCCGCCCGATGGCCGCGCCGTGGACGAGACGGCGCCCCCCTTCACTCCATTTCCCACTCTCTATAGCGCCACCAAGCACTCCGGCGAGCAGGCCGTCCAGGAGTGGGCGAAGAAGGGCTTGCGTGTGAACACCGTCTTTCCCAGCCTCGTCTACGGCCCGCCGGGCAAGAAAGAGGGAGCGAACGCCATCCTCCGCGGCTTCCTCAAGGGGCGCTATCCCGCCCTCGTGGGAGCCGGCAAGAAGACTTCCTGGATCTTCCTCGACGACTTGGTGGACGGCATGCTGAAGGTGATCGACAAGGCGCCGCCCGGCCGAGGCTATCTGATGACGGGGGACATCGCCACACTGCGCAGCCTCGCCGATCGCGCCTGCGCTCTCGGCGGCGTGAAGCCGCCGCGGCTGAACCTGCCCGTCGGCCTGGCGAGGGCCGGGCTGATCCTCAGCGGCCCGTTCTACAGGATGCGCGGCTTTCGCCCGCCGTTCTCGGCCGAGCAGCTCAACAGCCTGGAGCGCCACTGGGCCTTCGACGATTCCCGGGCGCGGACGGAGCTGGATTGGCGGCCCCGGACGCTGGACGAGGGGCTGCCGCCGACGTTGGCGTATTTGAAGGCGAATTGAGCCTGGGGCGCAAACTCTCTTGAGAGAGAGAGGGGGTGAAATGGCGAAACAACGAGGAGCAAGTTGGAGGCCTTGGGGTGACCATCCGTTTGTTGTGCTAATTGCGACGATTGCGGCTTTGCTTGCTATCATCGGATATTTCTCGCAATTCTGGAGCAAGCGTATCGAGGTTCAAACGGCGGAGGTCCAGACTGTAGGAGACATTTCTCCGGACCGTTGTACGTTCAAGACCCCATGCCTAGGGCTCAAACGCGGTTCCACTTTGCGGCTGAAGCTGACGGGACAAGGATACGCAGCGGCATTCCTCCAGGACGACCCGGGGAAGTTCTTCAACCAGGAGGGCCGCCTAATCGTTTCAAATGTAATCGAGGGGAGTTCGGGTTTGTGGCCTGGCATCAATCCAAAGGTCTCGCACCCTGTTTTCAAACTCTGGGTGGTGACAAGTGACTCTGCGATCACGACCTCAGAGGATTCAACGCCTCTTGCCACGCTGCCGTCAGGTTCAAATGGGATAACTTGGGGACCTGTCTATCTCGGTGCTATCCAATAACGGCTGGGTCGGGCAATCTAACGAAGACTCCTTGACGTCACTGACCAAGCTCAGGAAGTCGCTGCACGCTTTCTCGCAAGCGGCGCGATGCCAGCCAAGGCGGCGAAGTCGTGTCTTTTGCTCCCAGACGACTTTCCACCAACGCGCTGCCTCTGGTAGAGCACACCTCGGCCGACCACCAAGGCGATGAGGCCGACCCAGGACCGAAGGTGTCAGTTGTAGCCTGCGTATTTGCGGCAAATTGAGACCTGCGGTCCGCCACTACCGCACGCCCCCGCGAACACCCGGGCGAAGTTGCCTCCGCATTTATGCCCGCATTTATGCCATGCCATTACATACATCTTTCTTCCCATGATTCGCGCCGCCGGAGGGTGGGGAGGAGGGGACCGACATCGCCGCACCGGAGACGCCCCGCCGTCCCCGTAGACTGCCGAGGGCCTCGTAACGGGTCTGGGGCGTCTCTACGGACCGGTCTCGCGATGGCCAAGGATGGCGATACCGGGACCTCGCGAAGCCGTGTCTCCCAACCTGTCCGGAATCCCTGTCGCTGGCCGCCTCTCCGAGGTTCCGTAGAGACGACCCAGACCTGAACGATGCCCTCGCCGTCATCACGGGGACGGCGGGGCGTCTCCGATGCGGCGATGTCGGTCCCGTCCTCCCCACCCTCCAGCGTCGCGAATCCCCAAACGCGAGATGTGTGGAATGGTATGGCATTTATGCCCGGGCGAAGGTGGGCGAGCGCCTGGTTGCGCACTTCCAGACACACCCTCTCAATGCGCCTTGAACCGCTCCCCCACCCGCCGGTACGCCTCCCGGAACGAAATCCCCTCCTCCACCACCAACCGATACGCCTCCTCGGCGGCGTGGAGCCCGGGGTCCAGCCGGATTCGCTCGGGGTGGAACCGCACCTCGGGGAGGGCGGCGGCGAGGATGGCGAGGGTCTCCGTGGCGAGGTCGATCCCCCGGAAGAGGGGGGCTTTGAGGATCTGGAGGTCCCGGTGATAGCCGGAGGGGAGCTTGGCGGTGACGCTGAGGGCTTCGAAGAGGCAGGCCTGAGCCGTGGCGGTGCGGCCCCGGACCAGCTCGAAGACGTCCGGATTGCGCTTCTGGGGCATGATCGAGGAGCCCGTCGTCATCCCCGCCGGCAGGCTCACGAAGGCGAACTCGGCGGTGGCGAAGAGGACGAGGTCCGAGGCGAGCCGCCCGAGATCCTGCATCAGCAGGGCGAGCTCGAAAAGGACCTGGGACTCCGCCTTGCCCCGTGAGAGCTGGACGGCCGTCACCGGCTCCTGGATCTCGGCGAAGCCCAGCTTGCGGCGGGTCGTCTCCCGGTCCAGCGGCAAGCGGGGAACGCCGTAACCCGCGGCCGATCCCAGGGGGTTCTTTTCGATGCGGCGCGAGCAGGCCTCGATTCCCAGGGCGTCGTCGCGCAGCTCCGTGGCGAAGCCGGAAGCCCAGAGGAGCACGGAGCTGGGCATCGCTTGCTGCAGGTGGCTGTAGCCGGGGAGGACCGTCTCGGACTCCCGCTCTCCCAGCCCGTCCAGGGCGGCGGCAACTTCCTGAGCGCCCGTGGCGAGAGCGGCGACGGCATCCCTCAGGTACAGGCGGAGGGCGGCCAGCACCTGGTCGTTGCGCGAGCGGCCGAGGTGGACGCGGGCGCCGGCCTCGCCGATCCGTGCCGTCAGGCGGACCTCCAGGGCGGTATGGACGTCCTCGTCCTCCAGCGCGATCTGCCAGGCTCCCTCGGCGTGCTCCTCCTCCAGCTCTTCGAGCCCCGAGCGGATGGCCTCCAGGTCTCCCGCCGCCAGGAGCCCCACTTCGTGCAGCATCTCGGCGTGGGCGATCGAGGCCCGGACGTCGTAGGGAACGAGACGGGCGTCGAGCCGGTGGTCCTCGCCCGCGGTGAAGCGCAGGACGCGATCATCCAAGGGCTCGCCCTTGTCCCACAGACGGCTCACGCGGCTTCCTCTTCTCGCATCTCCGCGTATGCTCGCACAAAACGGGCGTAGAAACGGGCGCCGCCCAGGATCTCGCTCTCCAGCACGAATTCGTCCGGCGTGTGGGAGCGCTCCGTCCGGCCGGGACCGCACTTGAGGGCGGGGATCCCCGCCATGAAGACGAGGTCCGAAAGGGTGGACGAGCCGAAGAGCCGCGCCTCGGGCCGGGCGCGCAGGGCAGCGGCCACCAGCGGCTCGCTCTCAGAGGTCTCCCGCGGCAGCAGGCGGTCGGAGAGCACCCGCACCTCGCCCGCCACTCTCCGCTCGATCCGCTCCACCACTTCGCGGAGTCCCAGGGCCGGCGTGGTGCGGACGTCCAGAATCGCCGCCGCCTCTCCCGGCACCACGTTGCGGGCGGTGCCCGCCCGAAGCTGGGTGGGCTCCATGGTGACGGCACCGAGCCGCGGGTGCGGCGGGCCGAAGTCCACCTGCTCCAACGCCACGAGGTCGTGGGCCAGGC
>JBAPYB010000607.1:0-22568 GCA_049284515.1 Thermoanaerobaculia bacterium | reverse complement strand
CCCTGGGCCTGACCGGCGTCGGGGGCGAGCAAGACTACCTGCGCCACAACTGGACCGTCTCCGGCGCCAGGATCGAGCGCGAGCTGGGCTTCGTTCCCACGACGACCAGCGCCGCGGCGGTGCTCGCGGCCTTCGGCGGCGCCGGCAGCGTCGTCCCCGAGCCCGACGACTTCGGGCTCGACCTCGGCTACATCGCCGCCTACGAGCGGACGCTCTTCCGCTTCCTGCACGACCTCTATTGGCGTATCGAGGTGCAGGGGGTCGAGAACGTGCCGCGAGAGGGGAGGGCGGTGCTGACCGGCGTCCACCGCGGTTTCATGCCGTGGGATGGCGTCATGGCGCTGGTGGCCATTCACCGGGCCGTGGGGCGGGTGCCGCGCTTCCTCATCCACCCGTGCCTCATCAAGCCGCCCTTCCTCGCCAACTACATGACCAAGCTTGGGGGCATCGTCGCCAACCAGGAGAACGCCGACTGGGTGCTGCAGCGGGAGGGTCTGCTGGGCATGTTCCCCGAGGGTATCCACGGCGCCTTCACGATGTACAGGAACGCCTACAAGCTGGGCAAGTTCGGGCGCGACGAGTACGTGAAGATGGCGCTGCGCAACCGCGCCCCCCTCGTCCCCTTCGTCACCGTGGGCAGCGCCGAGATCTACCCCATCTGGGGCCGGCTGGACTGGAAGTGGGTCAAGCGGCAGACCGAGTGGCTCTTCCTGCCGCTCGGCCCCAACTTCCCTTTTCCCGGTCTGCCGCTGCCCTCGAAGTGGCACACGCGGTTCCTGGAGCCGATCCCCGTGCAGGAACAATACGGCCCCGAGGCGGCGGACGACCCGGCCGTGGTGCGCGAGATCAGCCGCGAGGTGCGAGCCCGAATGCAGGCGGCGATCGACGACATGCTGGCGCGGCGCAAGTCGATCTTCCGGGGCTCGATCTTCGCTCGCGAGACGGCGTAGGGACCGTCCTCAACTCTTTTTCGCCGCCGGCTTCTTCTTGGCTCCCGCCTTGGCGCCTGCCTTGACACCGGCCTTGGCGGCTGCCTTTTTCTTCACCTTGGGTTTCAACGTGGCCGCGTACTCGAGCGAGCGGTGAGTCCAGGGCTCCAGCGCCGCCGGATTGCGGATCAGGTCGAGCGGCACCACCACGTACTCCCGCATGACCTGATTCGGGGCCGGCTTGAAGAGCCCGGTCTTGTATTCCTCGAGGAACCGCTCGCGGTCGCCTTCCGGCAGGCGCATCACGAGGCTGTCCTGGAAGAGGCTGAGGAACATGTTGCCGCCGGCGTAGGCGCTCTGGAAACCGAATGTCTTGCGCCGCTCCACGCGGGGGTCGGCGGGCGCGATCCCATCGAACGCTTCGATCAGCCATTCCGGGGATTTCGTCAAGGCCATATGCTTTCCTCCCGTCACCAGTCTATCAAGAGTCTCCGCCGCCGCTTCTTTTTCTCATAATTCTGCGCTGCGGTGAAGTTAGATCCCTTTTGGTCCGCCTTGTCTCCTCATCGGGGCTGCCATTCCTCTAGAATTTCTCCATCCCGCGCGTCGGGGCGTGCGGATGCTTTCAGGAGGCAGCGGCGTGAGGGTCCTGTCCGCGAATCTAAGGCGTCTGAGCTGGATCGTCCGGGTGCTCATCGCGCACCTGTTGTCCTTCCAGCTTCGCGCCTGGCTGCCTCGCCTGCCCCGGCTGGCCCGGCGGCTGCCGCCCGGGGACCTGCCGCCGCCCGAGCGGCTGCGGATGATCCTGGAGGAGCTGGGCGGAACCTTCCTGAAGCTGGGCCAGATGCTGGCGCTCCAGCCCGACATTCTGCCCCTCGAGTTTTGCGACGCGCTTTTCAACCTCATGGACCGGGTGCCTCCGTTCCCTTACGAAAGGGTCGAGGAGACGGTGCGCAGGGAGCTGGGCGCGTCCCCTGGCGAGCTGTTCGACGAATTCGACCGCCGGCCTCTCGCCACCGCTTCGATCGGTCAGGTCCACGCCGCTTCCCGGAAAGGGCAGATGCTGGCCGTCAAGGTGCAGCGCCCGAGCGTCGAGGCTGAGTTCCGGGGAGACATCCGGCTGATGCAAGGGGGTATCCGGCTGATTCGGTGGCTGCGCATCCGCCGGCTCGAGTGGCTCGTCGAGCCGCTCACCGAATTCGTCTCCTGGACGCGCGAGGAGCTCGACTACCGCTACGAGGCGCGCTACATGGAGCGGCTGCGGGCCAACGCCCGGGAAAATCCGTGTGAGCGGGTTCCGGCGGTCTTCGCCGATCTCTGCTCGCGCAGGATTCTGACGGCCGAGCTCCTCTCCGGCATCACCGTGCTGGACTACCTGCGCGCCCTGGACAGGCGGGACGAGGTGACACTCGCGCGGGTGCGCGCCGGCGGCTTCGAGCCCAACGGCTTCGCCCGCAACATCATCGACAACTTTCTGGGCGACGCCTTCCGCCACGGCATGTTCCACGCGGACCTCCATCCTGCGAACCTGATGATCCTGCCGGACAACGTGGTCGGCTATATCGACTTCGGCATCACGGCGGTGCTCTCGGCCTACTCGCGCCGCCACCTCGTGTCCTTGACCTTCGCCTACACCCGCGGCGACCTCGACGCCATGTGCACGGCGTTCTTCAGGATCTCCGCCTTCCACTCCCGCTCCGATCCCAAGGCATTCAGGGACGGCATCTCCAGGTTGGCCGCGGACTGGTACGACCGCGACGGCGGCCAGGTGCGGCTCAAGAAGAACTTCACGCTCGTGATGCTCGACATGTTGACCCTGTCGCGCGCCACGGGAGTTCTCCCGGACCGCGACGTGGTCAAGTACATTCGCTCGGCGATCGCGATCGACGGACTGATCACTCGCTTCGCGCCGGAGTTCGACGTCGGCGCCTACCTCGAGTCGGTCTGCGACCGGCTCATCCGGAGCGAAGCGCAGCGCTCGCTCTTCTCGTTCAATCGCCTGGCCGACTGGTCGGCAGCCGGATTGCATCTTCTCTCCGGCGGACCAGCCCAGGCAGCGGAGCTCCTGCGCCGGCTGGCGGCCGGCGACCTGCCGGTGGACGCGACGGTCGCCGTGGCGTCGAGAGCCAGCAGCAAGGCGCTCGGAAACCAGGCCCTGCCGTTGGCGGGCCTCCTTCTGGCGCTGGCGGTAGCGATCTCGTTCGCAGGCGGCGGGCTGCGGCCGGGAGTCAATCTCTTCACCGCCGAGATCCTGGTTTTCGCCGCCACTCTGGTTTCGCTCTTGAGAAGGGTCGTCCGGTCCGCCTGAGCCGTGAATGCAAGATGAAGGGGGTCCCATGCGTGAGCTCACCAAATCGATGTTCAGTCTCTCGTGGGCCATGTCGCTGTTCGGTCTCGAGCAGATGGCGGGCCTGTTGACTCCGGCGAGCAGATCGGCCGGCTCTTTCGAGACGGTCATCCGCAGCACCCAGGAGCAGCTCAGGCCGGCCCTCCGGTCGACCTTTCAGACCGGCGACACCCTCCAGCGCCGGCTCGTCGACCTCACGTTCTCCCTTTTCACTCTCGGCCTCTGGGCGCCGAAAGGGAGCCGCGGAGGTCCGGGCCGGGGCCCGGGCTCGCGCGGGTGGGGGAGGTGTGACACCGGCCGGCGTGCCTGGGGCCAGGGAGAGGCGGGTGTCGGCCAGCAGGCCGGCCCAGGCTTCGAGAGCATCGGCGGCTCCTGGCAGACGGGCGGGATCGGCGGCAGCGGCGGGACCTGGACGACGGCGGGAGATCCGGGTGTCATGGCTGCCGGTGCCGAGGCCGTCCGGGAGGCGGGCGAGCTGGCGAACGAGACTCTGGGCTGGGGGATCGACCTCCTGAAGCAGGCAGAGCGCAAAGTCGATGATTGAGCCGGCCCCCAGCAAGACCGCGCGCGCCCGTCGCGCGGACCGCGCCGCAGCTCAGGTCCGGCGGCGAGAGGTCGAGCGCCGCCTCGTCGAGGCGGGACTCGGGAGGGGTCCGCGGGGACTGGCCGGCGAAGCGCCGCACTTCGATGGCGGCTTCGGCCGCCGGTTGCGGCTCGCCCTGGAGACGCTGGGGCCGGTCTTCTCGGCCTTTGGCCGCTATCTCGGCTCCCGCGCCGATCTGCTGCCTCTCGCCGACTGCTTCGAGCTGCGGCAGACCGAGGAGGCGGCGGAACCGATGAGCCCGGCCGCCGTCCATGCGCTCGTCGAAAGCGAGACCGGCGTGCCCCTGGGCGAAGCCTTCGGCGAGATCGAGGCGGCTCCGCTGTGCCGGGGCCTCCTCCTGCAGACGCACCGCGCCCGGCTGCCGGACGGCCGGGGAGCCCTGGTCCAGCTCGTCCGCCCGGATTGCGGCGCGTCGCTGGAGGCCGATCTGCCCCATCTCCCCTTGCTGGCGGTGGCTTTCGGGCGCGAGGGGCGGCCCTTCCCGATCGAGCAGGCGATCAACGATTTCCAGCGGGCTCTGGCGGCGCGGGCCGATCTCCCAGCCGTTGCCGTGGGCCTGAGAGCACTGCGGATCGAGGTGGCGCGGCTCGGTACCCTGCGGCTGCCGCGGATCGTTCTCGCGACGCCGCGGCTGCTCTGCCTGGAGCTGCTGGAAGGGGCGAGCCTCGCCAGCTTGCAGCCGTCGCCAGCTACACCGGCCGAGTCGGCCGAGCGGGCCGACCTCGCCCGCCGCCTCTGGCTCGCCTGGCTCTATCACGTGGTACATGGGAAGGCTTTTCCCGTCGAGATCGAGCCCGGCCTCGTGCTGCTCGCCGACGGCGGGATCGGTCTCCAGGGAGGTACGTTCGCGAGCCTGCCCGCGGAGAGCCAGCCCAGCCTCCAGGCTTATCTCGAGGCTGCCGCAGCCGACGACCCGGACGAGGCGTGCAAACGACTGCTGCACGAGATGCAGCCCGCTCCCGCCGGAGCCGAGGTCGAGCTGCGGCAGCGCCTGCGCCAGTCGGTCGCCTTCCGCGACGGCGGCTGGGGCTCGGCGCGCGATGGTCAGAGCCTCTCTGAGCAGCTCTTCGTGCAGTGGCGTCTGGCGGCAGAGCTGGGTTTCCTGCCCCTGCCGCATCTCGAGGCTTTCTACCGCGGGCTCTTCGCGCTGGCGGTGATCGTCCGTCCGCTCGCTCCGCCGGAGAGCGACCCATTGCGCGAGGCGCTCGAAAGCCTGCGCCTGCTCGGCGTCGCCGACCAGCTCGGGGAGATGGCGGACTTCAGCCGGCTGCGCCGGGGCTTCGCGGGCTACGCGGCGGTCCTCGCCGACCTGCCGATGATGATGGACGGGGCGCTCAGCCTGCTGGGGGAGGGCAGGCCGCGGTTGCGGATCGAGGTCGATCAACCGAGCACGGGCGGCAAGGGGAGCGGGAAGTCCCTTCCCCTCGCGCTCGCCCTGGCCCTCGGTGCGGTCGCCCTCGTCACCGTCCGGCTGGGGACAGTCCAGGCGGCCGGACCCTGGTTCCAGGCAGTGGGCGCCACCCTCTTCACGATCCTCGGCGGGCTGCTGCTCTGGACCCTGGGGCGCCAGTCATGAACCTCTGGATTCGAGCCCTTCTGCTGCCGGTGACGACGCTTGGCTACGGCCTCGAATTCATGGTCCAGACCCTGCTGGCCGTCCAACAGACGGCCCAACGGCTCGGCATCGCCATCCCGAGCACGTCAACCGGCGGCGACGCCACGACAATCCCAAAGGAGAGACGAGACATGAACGACCATTGCAGCCACGATCAGTGCGGAAAGCCGTATTGCGAGGTCAAGGTCTACGACTACTACATCGTGTCGGTGAAGCCCCACCACGAGAGGCTGGTCTTCGGCCCCACCAGCGTGGTGATCACCAGCGACATGAGCGGCGAGGGCTTCACCTCCTACGCCATCGCCCTGTTCTGCCAGGACCACAAGGTGCCCGCGGAGGACATCAGATATCTGCGCGTTTGCTACAAGATTAGCTGCACCTTCCCCAAGGAGTGGGAGGACTGCTCGGTCTACGCTCGCGAGCAGGTGCAGGTCCTGCGCGAGATCCGGGACGCCCTGGGCGGAGGGCTGCGGGAGGGAGCCGCGGCCTAGGGCTGGGGAAGGGGTCAGGCCACGTGCTCGTAGGAGAAGCCAGGCGTACCGACGCCCTCGTACTCTCGGGAGGTGGAGGCAAGGGAGCCTATGAGATCGGCGTGATGAAAGCGCTCTTCGAGGGCGCTTCGCCGGCCACCGGGTTCCGTCCCCTGGAAGCCGAGGTGTATACCGGCACCTCGGTCGGCGCCTACAACGCCGCCTTCATGGTCTCCCGCAGCGCGCTGCCGAGCCTGCAGGGCCTGGCGGAGCTCGATCGCATCTGGCGGCAGCGCATCGCCAACACGCCGACGAGCTGCGGCAGCGGTGTGATCCGCCTGCGTGTCCCGCTGCAGCTCGGGGACCTCGGCTGTCTGCTGCGGCCGTTCGAGGAAGCCATGGACCTGACCCGCGACGCGCTGTTCTGGACCCGCTACGCGGTCACGCGGGGGACCGAGCTCCTGACCTCGGACGCGCCGCTACGCTCTCGCGCCCTCGACACCATCGACCTGAGCGCTTTTATCGACCCCGAGCCCCTGTATGCGACGGTGAACGACTCGATCGACCTCGCAGGCCTGAGGACCTCGAGCCGCAAGCTGACCATCCTGGCCTCGAACTGGATGTACGGCATCGTCAGGTCCTTCAACCGGACGGACGTCGCCGACCGCTTCGGCACGCAGGCGATCCTCGCCTCCGCCGCTCTGCCGGGCATTTTCCCGCCGGTGGTCATCGACGGCGTGCCCTTCGTCGACGGCGGCGTGCTGATGAACACGCCGCTCAAGCCGGCGATCCGCGACGGCGCCGACGTGCTGCACGTCATCTACCTCGATCCCTGCCTCGCCAGCGTTCCCTTCCCGCGCTACCCGGCCACGCTGGACACCTTCTACCGGCTGTGGGCGCTGCAGCAGGCCGATGCCTTCCGCCAGGACATCCGCACGGTCCGCAAGATCAATCTCGAGCTGGAGCATCTGCGCGGGCACGGCCTCGAGTCCGGCACGGGGGCTCTGGCGTCCGTGCTGCTGCCGTTCAGCCAGGTTCTGCAACGCCGGGCCCGGGGGCGGAGCGCCCGGCCCGTAACGGTCCACAGCTACCGGCCGCAGACGGACCTCGGCGGCGCCGAAGGGTTGCTGGACTTCAGGCAGGACACCATCGAAGGGCTGATCGCGGCCGGGTACCGGGACGCTGTGGAGCACGACTGCGGCAAGGCGGGATGCACCCTGGCCCGGCTCGGGCCGACCGATCTGGAGCCACCGTGGCCGGCCGGCGCACCGGGCTGGGAAACTCTGTTCACCGCAGCTCCGGAGGGCTGATGCAAGAGCGGACCCCCACGGAGAGCTCGGACTGCGGAGCCAACCAGCCGCCGGGCCTGCTGGCCCTGCTCGGCTCGCTGCCGTGCGTTGCGCAGACCGTGCAGGCCTTCACCACTTTCAACATCGGTCCGGTGACGGCTCTGTTGGAGCAGGCGGGCTACTTTCCCCTGTTCCTGACCGCGTCCAGCCGTCCGCGGGCCGGTATCTTCGAGGTGGAGGACGAGCTGCGGCGCTTCGCCATCGCCGCGGCGGAGGAGGGGGGCCGGATCACCGGCCGCAACCGGGTGGGCGCACCGGCCGCCGGCGTGCGGTTTCGCTGGCGCTTCGTGCCGGATGACTTCGAGGGCGACCCTGACCGCCTCCAGCCGTCGCCGCCGCTGCCTTTCCGGTCCGAGGTTTCGCAGCGGATCGAGGTGTTCGACTGGGTGCTGAGCTTCGCGGGGACGCAGAGCGGCTTCCGGGCCTATGGGGCGGGCCGCACCCTGCCGGGCGCCGGCGCCGCGCCGCCCGCCGTGGGCCTCGCGTTCGTGCTCGAGGTTCTCGAGGGATACGGCGAGCTCGCCGGGCTTGCGGGCACGGTCGTCGCCAGTGGCTCGCTCGATCCGCAGGGCGCCCTCGAGCTCGGCTTGGTGGCCCGCCTCATGGACCCGGCAGGCGGCCTGCTGACGCAGGCGCCGCTCGCGCCCCTGCCGCCCTGGGCCGGGCCCGAGAGGGGAGTCACCTGGCTGAGCTTCCTCGGACAGGTCGATCCGAGCCATCCGGTGACGCTGCGGCTGTCGCTGACCCAGGGGGTTCTGGGCTCCAACGTCTTCGAGTTGCTGCGCGTAGCAGCGCTCGACTTCGCCGCCGGTCGGGAGGGCCGTCTGCGCAGCCACGCCACGCGGAGCGCCCTGGCGGGCTCCGTCGGCGCCCAGCTCGACTTCGACCCGCTGGCTCTCAGCCCCGTCACCCCCATCCAGACCCGCTGCGGGGTCTTCGAGTTTCACGACCGCGCCGGGCGGAGCCTCGGCTCGGTGGCGAGCGATATGATCGAAGGGCGCTCGTTCCGCACCCATCTCGACGGCATGCTGCTGCCGGTGTTCCGGTTCGGCGGCTTCGGTCCGATCCAGGGCGGGACCGGGGAGTTCGCCGGAGCGCGCGGGATCATGACCATGAACTCGGTCATCAGTGTGCAGCCCCGGACGCTGTCGAATCTCTATGTCCTGCGCCTCCACGATCCCGGCGGCCGCTTTCGCGCCGCGGCCCGGGACCTCTCGGGAGGCCGGGCGACATGATCCCGGCCGGCAATCCGTCGCTGGCGGATTTCAGCTACGAGGAGCGCAACGTCCTCGCCAATGTGGAGCCCTGCCTGGCCGCTGGTGTGGCGATCATGGACTGGTGGCGCCAGGCCGAGGCCGCCGGGAACCTCCAGGGCTCCTTCGAGCTGACACGGGTGTTCAACCGCCCCGAGAGCAGCTACAGCTTCTTTGCCACCGTGCCGTTCCCGTCCGCGCCGCTCCCCGTCATGGGCGACATTCCCTCGGTCTTCTATGATCAGCCGAAGGGCCGCTGGGACCTCGGGGACTGGACCCGGAACGTGCGTGAGTTCGCGCTGCGCTACTTCATGCGCATCAGCGACTTCCGCAAGCCCCAGACGGTGGTCAAGGACGGCGCGCCCACCCCGGAGTTCCCGCTCGACCTGCTCAGTTGGTGTTTCCGCGGTTTCGTCACCCGCGAGGGTTTCGGCTTCGAGCAGCTCTACTACAAGCTGCGCGGCAGCAGCGAGATCGGGCGCTTCCCGGAAGCGGAGCGCTTCGCCATCGTCGACCAGCGGGAGCTTGCGACGCGCTACGATTGGGTGGTGGCCAAGGTCCAGGTCTTTGACTTCGTCCTCTCTTTTCCCCCGAATCCGGACCTGCCCCGGGTCGGCTTCCCGCTCTCGGGAGAGGCCCAGTACATCATCTTCAGCAATGCCTTCGTGGCGGACGAGACCGATCCGCTGCCCGGCGTGCGCGGCCGCTTCCAGTTCGGCTACGCCATGCTGCGGCCGCTTCACGACGACAGCGTCCTGGCCTACGGACCGGGCCAGTTCAGCTCCGGCTTTCAGCTCTTCACCTTTACCGTCGCCGGCGACGGTACCGTCCTGGTGCGCATGCCGTTCGTGGTCAACCGGCCGACCGAGATCCTCAGCATCTCGCTCGATCCCCTGGACTGGGCCTTCCGGACCGCCGAGGTCCTGAGCCTGGGGCGTGCCAAGAGTCTCCTGGAGCCGTTGCACGCCGCCTTCGACAACCTGCCCTGGCGGCCCGGCAGCTTCGATCCGGTGTTCGCCTCCATCGACCTGATGAACCTGTTCACTCTCGGCCAGGCGAGCCGGGTGCTCTGCATCTCGAAGGAGCAACTGGAGAAGTTCTTCCTGGTTTTTCATTTCGACCAGTACTACACGATGATCACGGGCTCGCTGCTGACCTGGCGCCAGGTCCGTGACTGGCAGGACCCGGCCCGGATCCCGGACTGGGTGAAGACGGGGAGGAGCTCGTGACCGCGGATCTCGGAGGGCGTGGATGAGCGACCCGGACGGCAAGCGGGTCGCCGTCGTGCTGTCCGGAGGAGGCGCGAACGGCGCCTACGAGGTCGGCGTGCTCAAGGCCCTGATGAGCGGTAAGTCCCATGTCACGGGCTACCAGCCTCTGGACCCGGACATCCTGACCGGCACCTCCGTCGGCGCGCTCAACGCGGCCTACCTGATTTCCCAGTGGGACGAATACGGCCCGGCGGCGTCGGCCGGTAACCTGGAGCGCTTCTGGCTGCAGGAAATGGCGGGCGGGGTGCGGGACAACGGCGTCTTTCGCCTGCGGGCAAACCCTCTGGAGCTGCTCGATCCGAGAGGCTATGCGCCGAACCCGCTCAATCCTTTCCTGAGGCTGATCTCGGACGGCGGGTTTCTGGCCTGGGAGGGGTTGCAGCGGTTCGTCAACCTGCTCCAGAACTTCGAGGCGAGCTCCCTGGAACGGCAACTGGTGCAACTGGTCGACATCAGCCTGCTCATCGACCTGGAACCTTTTGAAAGGACTTTGCGCAAGCTCGACTATCAGGCCATCCAGCGGTCTCACAAATGGCTGAAGGTGGCGGCCACCAACTGGGCGACGGGCGTGCTGCGGGTGTTCTGGAACCACGACATGACCGACGAGTTCGGCCCCGTCGCCCTGCGCGCCTCGGCCGCGGTGCCGGGGGTCTTCCCGCCCGCCGAGTTCGGCTCCCAACCTTTCGTTGACGGCAGCGTCTTGATGAACACGCCGCTCAATCTCGCCATTCACGCGGGCGCCGACGTCCTGCACGTGATCTATCTCGATCCTGACGTGAGCAACATTCCGCTGCCGCCGATCCCGCAGTCGTACAGCACGATGCAGCGGATGCTCCAGATCGGCTGGGCGACCGCCTACAACGCCGACATCGAGGCCGCCGCCCGGATCAACCGTACGCTCGATGCGGTGGACGAGATCAGGCCGAAGCTGCCCGCGGGCGACAGGGCCGCGGACCTGCTGCAGGATCTGGTGACGGCGAGGACGCCCACCGGCCGCAAGCCGTTCCGGCGCCTGACGATCCATCGCTATCACCCCCGGGAGGTCCTGAAGGGGGAGATGAGCCTCCTGAACTTCGACCGCGACCGGATCGAGAGCCTGATAGACCGCGGTTTCCATGACGCGATCTATCACGACGATGCGGAGTCCGAGGACATCTTTCCGAACCTGAGAGAGGAAGAGGAGCTGGCGAAGAGATTCAACCCGCGTCACGTCATCTCGTGACGGCGGCCGCGAAACGAGGCATCCATGCCTGAATCACCGCGACCAGGAGGCAGCAACACCATGCGTGAATTGACCCGATCCATGGCGCGCTTCTCATGGGCCATGTCCCTGTTCGGCATCGAGCAGATGACCCGGCTGGCCTCTCCACGCCGGGCGGCGGACGCGTTCAGCGCCGTGGCGCGCTCGGCGGAGGGGACGCTGGGGCCCGGGCTGAGCTCGATTCTCCGAACCGGTGGCCGGTTGCAGAAAACGCTGGGGGATCTCTCGGGACAGCACCCGGCGACAGGCGGCCTGGGCAGGCCATCGCCTGCGAGCGGCGCGGCTGCCGGCGTCCCGGATTTTCTGGGACAGGTAGGAAATCTGGCCTTCGGGCTTCTGCAAATGGGAGTCGATGCGATCTACCAGGTGACTGGAACCGCCTGGAGCCAGCAACAGGGGTTGAGCGGCTGGGGGCCCGTCCCGCCGCCGTCGTCGGGTGCTGGCAGCCAGGACTGACGCCATGTCCAGCCCGAGAGTCGCAGCCGTTCCCCTTGCGGAGCGAGCCGAGATCGGTGAGGTGACCCGGTTGCTCAAGGGGGCCGCCTACTTTCCGATCTTCAATGTGCACAACTCAGCGCTTCCGAACGACACGGTGCCGCTTCTCCCCTTCGCCGTCCAGACACTGGGGCAGGCCCTTTTCACCGCCGTCAACGTCAACGAAGAGCTCCGCCGCTTCGAGGTGGTGACACAGGTTGAGCCGGCCGGGCTGACGTCGCTCAACCGGATCAGCTCGAACGGCGTCGCCAATGTCAGCATCCGTTGGACGCCGATTCCCGACGGCTACGCCCCGAGCCCCGGCATATCTCCTCCTCCCACGCTCCTGAACCCTTTTACATCGCAGCGGTTCACCATGCTGAACGGGCAGCTCAGCTTCCAGGACCGGAACGTCAGCGGTGTGCGGGCCTTCGGCTCCGGACGCACATTTCCGATTTCCGGCCGCACGGGCTCGCTCAACATCGGGGCCGTCATCGACATCCTGGAAGGGTCCGGTGCTCTCTACGGGTTGTCGGACGAGACGCTCCCCGGGGCGACGATGGTGATCAACGGCTTCATCACTCCACCCAATGACCTGGCCCTCAACCTGATCGTGCGGGTGATGGATCCGGACGGCCGGCTCGCGGCCGGGACGCCCATCCCGCCGATGGTGCTGGCGGAGGCGACCCCCTCCGGTTCCGGCACCTTCATGTTCTTTCTCGGCGAGGCCGATCCGCGCCGGCCGATCCGGCTGCTCTACGGGCCCGGCGGCTTGCCCATCGGCGCCCAGGTCTTCGAGAACCTTCGTCTGGTCCGCACCGGCTTCGATCCCGACAGCCTGCAATGCAGCACCCAGGAGGGGCCGATCGTCGGCACCGCATCGGCCAGGCTCAATTTCAGCTTCGCCAACGAATTCACGGTCACCCAGGCCTGGACCACTGGAAGCATCTTCAGCTTCCACGATCTGCAGGGACGGAGCCTCGGCTCGCTGTCCGCCGATCTGGTCGAGGGGCGGGCCTTCCGCACTTTCCTGCCGGGCGCCCCCTATCCGGTCTTCCGCCTGGGGGGATTCGGTCCGTTTCTCAGCGGGACCGGAACCTTCGCCGGCGCCCAGGGCATGATGACCCTGAACGGCGCCATCGGCGTGTTCCCACCCGCCCTCTCGAATCTGTACGTCCTGCGGTTCGAGGACCCCGATAGGCGGCTGCAGGTCCAACTCCAGGGAGCTGGCTTCCCGGAGGCGCAGTCGTGAACCAGCCAGCACGGTCTCAATCCACTCAACCCGCCGCCCCTCGTGGGGGCAAGGAGGAATCCCATGTTACCGAACAGCCCAAACGTCATCTCGGCTCTCGACCGGATCGCCGAGAAGATCGGACAGAACATCGACGGTCTCGACAAGATCGCCTCCAGTCTCGGAGGCATGTTCAACGTCCCCCAGGCCGCCTACAGCGATCCGGCGCGGGAGGAGGTCATCATCCGTTACACCGTCGGGACGGGAGAGTTCAGCCAGGACAAGAAATACAACGTCCTGCGGATGAAGATGTACAAGATGACCGGCGAGGAGGACGGCACCCACGATGGCGTCTGGGAGCCGCAGCATGTGAACCTCACGACTCCGGAGGGCCAGCAGGAGGCGGTCAAGCTGCTGATGTCACGGCCCAAGCCTCCCAAAGGGCCTCTCGACGAGCCCGAAGGACCGATCGAGCACATTCCCATCCGTGCCTACACCAAGGCGATCTGGGCTTTCGGGGACGGCAGCTCGATCACCGCAGTAGGCCCTGCCAACCTCCACCTGGTGGGCTTCAAAGACGGCTCCAGCATCTTCCTGGTCTCGGTGGCGGCGATCATCACCAACGGCACGGGCCGGTACCAGGGAGCTTACGGCGTCAAGACGGCCCTGGGGTCCACCTTCGTACCGAAGGGAGTCAACCTGTTCGATGCGCCCGGAGGCAAGTTTGGGGCCGTGACCATCGAGACCTTCCGGGTCATTCGTGCCGAGTACGTAAAGGAGTGAGGCGCACGCCACCTCGGATTCCAGAATGTTGTGTTAGGATAAAAAGGAGTCCGAGGACGTGACCTGTAAAGGAGGACCCACATGGAAGCCATCACCAACGAAGTGCGGATTGATGCAACTGCGAGCAAGGTCTACCAGGCGCTTTCGACGGAAGAGGGGTACCGCGGCTGGTGGACCAAGGACTGCGACGTGGACGCGCGGGAGGGCGGGGAGGCGGAGTTTCGGTTCAACCAGGGTCAGGTAGCCATGAGGTTCAGGTTCGACCGCCTCGGTCCGGAGAAGGCGGTCCGGATGACCTGCATCGGCCACAAGAACAACGAGGAATGGCAAGGCACCACCCTCAGCTTCGATCTCGAGCCGCGGGGAGGCGGCGCGACCGATGTCCGGTTCCGCCACGACGGTTGGGCTCGCAAGAGCGACTGCTACGACCAGTGCGTCGGGGGCTGGGACCATTTCATGAAGAGTTTGAAGGGTTACGTGGAGACGGGGACGGGCGCCCCCTTCTGAGCCACGCCTGCCTGCCTGGCGGGGTGAGATGGTGCCCTCCGAGCGCTGCGGCCGCTGCGTGAGGGCACCATCTGCGACATCGCTCAGCGACCTCGCGTTAACATTGAAACCTTTTTACAGCCGTCCTGCATCCTTTCCAATCTTGATTCTACGCGATCTCTGTGTCGTGCGGGATTCGCGCCGCCTCATAATCCAAGCCACACTTCGGCCGCGCGATCTATGTCACACTGCTCAGGCTTCAGTCGGCCGGCGTACCGCATATGACAAGTTATCGCGAAACCTTGCTAACCTGCCGGGAGCTGCGCTGCAAGGTGCAGGCTTTCAGCCTGTTTCGGCTGGCTGGGGCCGCGCCGGAGAGGGCGCTCGCCCGCGTTCCCCGCGTCGATGCCTGGTCGCGCCTGTTCGTGCTGGAGGGCGTCGGCTACGTGCGGGGAACCGCCTCCGGCCCACAGCCGGTCCCGGACGCGGCCGCGCGCATTCCGGTGACCATGGGCTGGGGGCTCGCCCTGGCCGTGCGCACTCTGCGGTCGGTGAGCGCCGGAGCTCCCCCCGCCGAAGCTCTCCGCGATCTCGCCGGCGTCTGCCGCGATCTCGCGCCGCCGGGCCTCGCCGGCGTCGCCTTCGAGGGATTGGGCCTGGTGGCGCGCCTGCGGGGGCCCAAGGCGATGCCGCTCCTCGCCCGCGTTCTGGCGGAGATGGACGGCGACCTCGAGGCCTACTTCTGGCACGGCGTAGGGAGGGCTCTCTTCTTCATTCTCGGCGACGCGTTTCCCTTCGGGAGCCCGTCCGGCCGGGCCTTGGAAAGGGCGCTACGGGAGCCGTCCTCCGGCCTCGGGCGGTCCAACGCCCTGGCCGGCCTGGCGTGGGCCATGTCGCTGATCGGCCTGCCGCATCCGGAAATCCTCGATCTCTTCTTGCGGCGTCACGCGTCACGGATCGCAGAGGCGGAGGCCTGCGAACCCATCAGCCAGGGCATCGCCAAGGCGGCCCTGATGTGGTGCCGTTCAGCCGGGCAGGATGCCGTCCTGGACCGCTTCCTGGCGTATCCGTCGGAAGCGCCGGAGCGGTGGGAAACCTGGGTCCGCGGGCCGTGCGAGCGGGCGCTCGACGAGCTTCTCCCGGCCCTGATGCTCGACGGCTGCTGGGAGGAACTGTTCCGGGTGGCCCGCTGAGCCCTTTTGGGTCCCCCTTGCCCCCCAACCCCACCGCCCGGGGGGGTTGGGGGTGAGGGTCCGCCCCGAAGGCGCGCTGAGATGGCTGCGTCGGGCAACCTGACAAAGTGAATTAGGGTGAGTGGTGCCTTGGGGTCAAGGATGATCCCGCCGCGGCGAAACCTCGATCCCGGCCGTGCAGAGCACCCGGCTGCCGCTGGGGACGTCCACGGCCACGATGGCGTTGACCCCGATGAAGACGTCGTCGCCGATCGTGATGTCGCCGATCACCTTGGCTCCGGCGCCGATGAAGACGTTGTCGCCGATCACCGGCATCTTCTCGACGTTTCCGGGGTGGGGCGAGCCGATGGTGACGCCGTGGAGGAGGAGGGCGCCGCGGCCGATCCGGGCGTAGCCGCCGATCACCAGGCCCGTGCCGTGGCTGATCCTGAGGCCCGGGCCGATCTCAGCGGCGGGAGCAATGTCCACGCCGGTAAGGAGCTGGTTGTAGCGGGCGATCAGGGGACCCAGGACGGGGATTCCCTGCTTCTTGAACCAATGCGCAATGCGATAAAGCACCACGGCCTGGTAGCCCGTCTCGAACAGCAGAGATTCGATCACATACCAGGGGAACGGTTTGGTCTTGATCTCCAGCAGACGGCGGGTGTCCTCCCGCAGCTCATCGATCACTGGGGCGTCTCCGCGGCGGCCGGCAACACTTCGATCGGAAGGCGCTGCGTTTTGCCGCCGTTCTTCTCTCCGAACCAGGCGACGGTCTCGAAAACTGGATCCAGCTCCAGGATGTAGCGTCCCGGCTTTTTCGGAGCGATCACCTTCTGCCGCACCTCGATCGGTCCGCCCGGCGCCACGGGCCAGGGGAGGGGGGTCCGTTCGCCGTCCTTCTCCAGCACCGTGCCGCTCTCGTCCAGCCAGTGATAGGCGAGGTTCACCCGCGCCGAGCCCTCCGCCGTCCAGGGATGGGCGCTGCGGTTGGTCAGCCGGGTGAGGAGGAAGAATTTCTCGCCCGTGTGGACCTGCGAGGGCGCCTCCGTCTTCCCCCATTCGATCTCATAGACGTCGGCGTCGAGCTGCGCGCCCGTTCCCAGGTAGGAGATGCCGGCGCCGGCGAAGAAGTTCTCGCTCGACCGGTCGTCCTGGACGAAGTAGGGGCACGAGCTCGGCGGATACTCCTGCGTCCAGTGCTGGATGCTGCCGGTGCGCGAGGTCACCACGAGGCGGTAGACCCAGAAGGTGGCGAAGGTCTGCCGCCGCACCCGGTAGGGCTTCACCGCGTCGAAGGTGACGCGCCGGGAGTCACGCTCCGACCTCCAGTCCAGCACCTTGCGCTGGCCGCCCAGGGCGAGCCCGATGCGGTTGTTCGGGGCGAGGCTGCTCACCTGGAAGACGGCCTTCGGCAGCGGGTGATCGGCGATCAGGTAGAGCTCCACGCGCGCGGCGCCGGCCACCCACATCGGATCGCCGATGGGGACGAAGACGTCCTTCCGCCCCAGGATGCGGACGTCGCCCATCGGCACCCGCTCGTAGCCCGGGACGTTCTTGAGCGACAGCTCCAAGGGAAGGAAGCGGTACGGCAGGCCGCGCACGTGGGCCTGGAGAGTGGGCTCCGGCACGGCGGCTCCGAACGGCGTGAAGAGGAGCGGACCGAGGAACAGGCCCGCCGCGACGTGCCCCAGGACGACGAGCCAACGCGGCCGGATCTCGGTCACCAGGAAGAGGAAGGCCGGGATGGCGCTGATGAAATAGCGGTTGCCCACGAAACCGCCGCCCCCCTGCCAGTTCCAGGCGATGAACACCAGGAAGGAGAGGGCCACGGCCGCCAGCACGCCGAGCAGGAGCCAGCGCTCCGAGCTGCGCCGTCCGCTGCCGGAGAGGAGGAAGAAGAGCACGGCGAGGCCCGCGAACGGCGTGTAGACCAGCAGTCCCGTATGGCGGCCGATCAGGAAGTAGGTGACGTTCTCGACCAGCTCGTAGAAGGTGATGTCCGGCTTGCGGATCAGCCAAGTCCAGGAATTGCCGGTGGTGGAGCTCGTCACCGGGTCCACGGAAACCGGGGCCTTGAACGCGACGGGAACGACGGCGGGAGCGGGAGGTGCCGCTGGAGGCGGGGGAGGCGCCGGAGCCTTCGCGGCCTCGGGAGTCAGCGGCACCTTGCCCGGCTCGCAGAGGGTGACGCCCTGCCGCTGCTTGGCGCCCAGGTAGGCGGAAGGATGGCCCGTAAGAGCGACGGCCAGCCCGCAGGCTGCGGCCATCCCGAGGACGGCGCCGAGGAGCCAGACGCCGGCCGTCTTCCATCGCCGATCCCGGAGGTAGATCCAAAGGGGGACGAGCCCCACGGCCGCGAACATGGGCTTGTTGTAGACGGCGAGCACCAGCACGGCGCCCGAGAGAACGGCGAAGAGCAACTCGCGGCTGCGATCGACGAGACCCGCCTCGTCCGTCCGCGGCAGGCCGAAGAACAGGCAGGCCGCGATGGAGAAACTGTTGAAGACCTCGGGCTGGAGCCAGAAGACGTAGGAGAAGCCCACGCTCAGCAGGAAGAACGACGCCGAGAACAGGGCCGCCACCCCGGGCGGGTTGAACCGCCGGAGATAGAGATAACCCATCCACACCATCGCCATCGTCATCAGCATGTTGAAGAAGACGAGGCCGTTGGCCCCGAGCTTCCAGGCGAAAGGAGCGGCGAAGAGCGAGTAGAGGTAGGGCTTGGCGAAGTAGACGGTGCGCCAGCCGTCGTCGGACAACAGGATCACGTTGCCGGTGGGGCCGTAGTGGAACTCCTGAAATGCGCGGTCCACGTCCTTCGGCTCCACCCGCAGGTCGCGGTCATGGGCGAGGCTGAGGGACGCGAGATAGTATCCCGCCTCGTCCGCCTTGAGGTGGGTCGGCAGCCCCGGCTTGCCGAGCGTCAGCGGGAACAGCAGGAAGAACGCCGTGACCGATGCAAGGGCCAAGTTGACGGTGCGGCTCACGGGGGCGGAGTGTAGCGCAGGTGGGGCCAAGTTGGGTCGCAGGGAGACGAGAAACGGAGTAGAATGAGGAACATGGAACCAGAGCCGATCCGCGATCCCGAGTTCCTGGCCCGAGCCCTCGCAGCCTTCGACCTTTGCGAGACCGCCGAGCAGATCATGCGGCAGAACCTCCGGCGCTGGCATCCCGAAGCCAGCGAGGAGGAGATCCGCCAGCGCTTCAAGGCCTGGCTAGAGAAGCGGGACTACACCGCCTGAACCTCGAGGGTCCTCCCTCTCTCATCTGCTGCCAGTGACTCGACTCCAAAAAGCCCTGATCCGGCTGGATACCGATCTCCGGACGTTTTCGCGGCATTGCCAAGCATGTTATGCGTCAGTTGAAGCAGCCTGTACCGGCGGAGAATTGGAACACGATAGGCATTCTAGAGCTGCTGCATCCCCGAGCCACCGCTCCCTCTATACCACGGGTAGCTTGGCGTCGGTTCAGGACTCGTATGGCCCCTACCTGTACTGATCTTACGCCTTGTTTTGCTCCCTTTCCGTCCGTTGGTCTTCCAGCGCTTTCCACGCCGTCTTCTAGTGCGTACGTAGTCTCCTTTCAGGTGACTCGGTACACTCCTTTCAAATCCCGGAGTAGTTGCCGACAGGTGCGGGAGGTGAGTTACCTTCACGAGGACGAGGTGCAGGCCCTCTCTGAGCGAGCATCGAAGGCCTAGAATCATCCGACGTGCGCTGCCCCAGAGAAGTGCCTCTGGTTGTTCAGGTATACTCTCCTATCTCATGGTCGCGATTGGCGCTGAGGGTGTCTAATGGACATGGGAACACATGGCGATCAACACGCCATTGAAAGAGATGTCCGGGGCTGTTCATTACCCAGTTCACAGCTATTAAGGAGATCTCGATGTCGCTTCTTGATGAGTATCTATCCGATACCCTAAGGCTGTTCGCTGAATGCCGTAGCTTTCGCCGTCTTGCGATCACCGCCCTCGTCAGACTTGGAAATCTAAAGGTAATCGAATTTGCGTTCACGGCAGCCAGTCGTGACCCTGAGAAGCTAAGAGAGATGCTCTCGCCAACAACCGGACTAGACCTTAATACACTTTATGATGTACTGATAGGATTCCTCTCGCTTTCCCATGCGCGCGATGTACCGACCAAATCACTAGAAATACTTAAGCAACTGATTCAGGGTTTTTACCGGTATGAGATGCTGTATACCATGCAGGGACTCGGTGGTTTTGCTAAGCGTTTTACCGAGATTTGGAATCAAGACGACTACAGCGGATCTCGCGCGGGAGTAATTAACTTTACCTGCTTTAAGTGCGGGATTTCGTTTTATGGACCAATTTGGTGTGTCATAAGTGGCAGGCATGATCCCGATCTCAAAGCATCAGCGGCTGACGGAAACTTGAACACCGAGACCTGCCCTCAATGCAAAGGCCATGCGGCAAGGACTCCCCAGGCAATAGCGGCGCCTCCACCTCCTTTTGATACGCTGTTTTTGAAGGAGGTTCTGCTCTATGAGGATGATTTAACAGGAGATTTCAGCTTGACGCTGCTAAGCCCTGAAGAAAATCTTAACTATAACCTCTATGCGAACATCACGGCCCACTTCATGGGGCTCTACGAAGCTGACTTGCCTCTGGATCAAAAGAAATCAGAACCGGGCCGGATTCACATCTTCGACAACCTCGACCAGTTTGGACGCTATCTTATAAGGGAAGAAGGCAAGACTGCAGAACGCGATGAAGCAACATTCCTTGCAGGTATTACCAACTCCGTGTCGGATGGCGCGCTTAGCCTTTCGGCGGCGCGAGAGACGGTGCGCCAGAGCATCGCCAACCGACCGGAAAGATTTGTAAAGAATCTTCTTGTCCTGGCTCCTAAAGAATATGAGCCCCAGAAGCGCTATATCCATTCGGCTCTGATGCATGAGGCCGCCATAGCGTTATGCGATGAGCCGCGCCAGCTCGTTGCCACCGTCGAGTTCTATGATGACGCTCTGTTTGTTGGGGAGATCGAGGAGGCAGTTCAAGTGCTTTTGAATGCACTTCCCGCAGCCCTAAAATATCGGAAGGACCCGAACTTCAGGCTCCTGGCGCCTGAGATTGCCACCCGATTGGCTCTGGTGAACTCTGATCTTGGCGATCTACCGCAGGCGCTGAAGTTTATTAAGCTTGCCCTAGATCAGAGCGGGAACGCTATCTTAGAACCACGTGTCGAGGGGGAATCTCAGCAAGAAATAGTAGCGGAGCTGGGGCGATGGAATATATTGGGATGCATCCTAAAAGATATCGGTGACATACCAACCGCTGTTAAGATCCTCTCTAGCATCCGATCGGAGCTGTGGAAGGTCAAGGAGAGTATTGACGAGCCTGCGCTACAGGAGGAAGTGGTCGCGCTTAGCTCCGGTGTTCTGAATAATCTGGCGCTCGCCCACGCCCAAGCAGCGACCTTTTTGGAGTCTACAGAACTCTTGGGGCCAGCACAGGTTGCTCACCTTCGGAAGCTCGTTCCGGAAGAAGAAGACCTAAACCTTGCACGGCTAGAGCTTGCCGATTTCATGCGCGACCTTGAGATATCTAGTCTGACAGAGGCATTCGATCTTGCCCAAGAGTCGGGCAATGTTCTCTATCAGTGCAGGCAACTCAGGAACTTGGCTAGGTATTGGCGCGCTAGAGGTAAGCCGGAAAAAGCTCTGGCATTGAATGAACAATCCCTGGAGCTTGCAAGGAAGGAAGGTTTCAGGACCGACTTGGCCGACAGCCTTACCGATCTTGGAGTTACCTTTGTTGAGTTGGGCAGGCTGGACGAAGCACTAGCAGTGCTCCGCACATCTGCCACAGAGTTTGAAAGCCAGTACTACTTGCAAACTGGTCTCGGTTATCGACGAAGACTAAGTGAGGGATCATCGGTGACGTTTGATTGGCTTGTGCAGGTGTGCGCAGAGTCTGGTCTGGTAGGTGAGGTGTTCTCAAGCATTGGTCGGGCCAAAGCTAGGACCCTTGCGGAGAGGATCGACCTGCAAGTCATTCAACCGACTGATCCGGTAGTCTTGGAACGCTACGACTTGTACCTCTCCGAGCTAAGGAACTTGGAAGCCTCCATATGGCGCGACCAGCCTGACCTCTTGGCCCACGAGGACGGCATGCGCCCTGTCGCGCATCGCAGTGGGGAAGCCAGTCTTGAACGATTCTCCCGAATGAGAGATCTTCAGCGGGAGCTTGTGTCGTTTCGTAACCGCCTCGCTAAAACTGATAGTCGATTCGGTTTACTCTCGCAGGAGATCGGTCCTGACCTCCTCGGGAAAGTCACGGAGATCATCGGCGAAAGAGGAATTTTTCTCGATATCTATATAACCCAGAAGACGACCTACATCGTCATTCTGAGGAAAGCGCAGCTCTCGATTTGTGAGATTCCGGTAAAGCGATCAGAATGGCATCGCCGAACAAAACAACATTGGCTCGATCCTTATCTCTTGCACCGTCAAATGAGATCGGAGTGGGTTCAATGTGTTGATGATATCGGTTCCTATCTCGGAGAGTGGATGTGGAGGCATTTGAGCGAGGCTACAGATTGGAGCACTGTTGACCATGTGGTGATTTCACCGCATCTGATATTTCACCTTCTCCCGATCCATCTGATGCAGACAGATTCGGATCAGTACCTGTGCGATAGGCTGCGTATCTCGTTCGTTCCGAGCGCTCGAACCCTGGTTCGGCTCGCCGAGCTTCCTTCTCTTGTAGCTTCGGATATAACAACGGTAAGCTCGCAGCATAAGGATATTCCGTTCTCGAGAACTGAAGTTGAGGCCATTGGATTCTTGCCAGGCCTGAACGTTCATCATATTGGTGGAGAAAAAGTGAGGGAGGCGTTATTGGATGCCAAACAGGAAGCCGATGTTCTTCACTTCAGTTGTCATGGGACTTTTAGTACCACTAGCACTCTTGATACCGGGCTAGCCTTATCTGCTGGCGAATTCCTGAGCTTTGACCAGATTGCGGGTAAGCTAAGGGCTAAAACCGGCGCCATGGCCGTCCTTTCTGCATGCGAGACGGGCAAGATATTCATCGATAATGCGGAGGAGTACCTGGGATTGCCATATGCGTTTCTAAGTGCAGGTTGCAGTACTGTGATTTCAAGTCTTTGGCAGATTCCAGATGTCTCGACTGCCTTACTGATGACTCGGTTTTATCACAACCTGGCGGCTCGGTGCAAAAGGCTAGAGAGTCTCGCGGAAGCTCAAAAATGGATTCGCAACGCGACTGGCAGAAATATGGTGGAGTTTCTAGAATCCGAGGGGTTAGCAGATATCTTCGAGAGCGTTGTAGAGAGA
>JBAPYB010000606.1:0-7160 GCA_049284515.1 Thermoanaerobaculia bacterium | reverse complement strand
GCGCCTCCCGCGGCGCCGGCGGGTCCCGGGGCTCGTTCGGCTCACTCACGGAGGACCTTCTCCTCTCTCGCCGCCGGGATCCTCTGCCTCTCCCGCCAGGCCGCCCCAGCGCAGCTTCCCCCGCAGGCTCTCGTAGAACCTCCGGCCGCTGACCTTGGCCAGCCGCACAGTGGCGGCGCTGCGGGTGAGGCTCACGGTGTCGCCGAAGCCGAGCGAGGTGCCTTCCTGGCCGTCGAGGGTGAGGTACACCTCTTCGTGCGGGGTCTCCAGGGTGACCTCGATGGGCGCGGCGTCGGGCACCACGATGGGACGCATGGAGAGCGCGTGCGGGCAGATGGGAGTGAGCACGGCCACCGGCAGCAAGGGGTTGACGATGGGGCCGCCGGCCGAGAGGTTGTAGGCCGTGGAGCCGGTGGGAGTGGAGATGATGAGGCCGTCGGAGCGGAAGCGGGCGATGAGGTGGCCGTCCACCTGGAGGGTCAGCTCGATGATGCGGGCGAGGGCGCTCTTGGTGATCACCGCGTCGTTGAGCACCCGGAAACGGGACGGCGGGCCGCTCTGGCGCCGCAGCTCGACGTCGAACAGCGAGCGCTCCTCGGTGCTGAACCGCCCCTCCAGCAGCTCGACCAGGGCGGGGTAGAGCTCGCCCCGGTTGATCTCGGTGAGAAAGCCCAGATTGCCGAGGTTGACGCCGAGAATGGGGGTGCCGGGAGCGAGCGTCCGCGCGGCAGCCAGCAGCGTCCCGTCACCGCCCAGCACCACCACCAGGTCGTAGGTCTCGGCCGGTTCGCAGGGAGCCTCTCCCAGCCTGTCGCGCGCCCACAGGCTGGTCTCGAGCGTGGCGGCGAGGCCGCGCCGGCGCAGCCACTCGGCGAGCTCGTGGGCGGTGTCGAGGGCGTCGTGGCTCCTCGCCTTGGCGACGATGCCGATGCGCTGGAACGGGCCGTCATGGTTGCGCTTGCGGCTCATGCGCCAGGATCCTTGCGGAAGAGGGCGAACGCCTCGCGGTTCCCGCCGCTCCCGGCCACCGGCGAATCGAAGACGCCCAGCGGCGTGAGCCCCACGCTGGCGATACCGGCGATACCGGCAATACCGGCGATGCGGGCCGCGCACTCCTCGATCACCCGCCGGCGCACCGCCTCGTCACGGAGGATTCCCCCTTTGCCCACGGCCCCCCGCCCGGCTTCGAACTGCGGCTTGATCATCGGCAGCAGCCACCCCTGGGGAGCCAGATGAGGCAGCAGCGCCGGCACCACCTTGAGCAGCGAGATGAAGGAGACGTCGACGGTGATCAGGCTGCAAGGCTCCGGCAGGGCGTCCGGAGGCAGCAGGCGGGCGTTGACGCGGTCCATCACCACCACTCTCGGATCACCGCGCAGGCGCTGGTCGAGCTGGCCGTAGCCTACGTCGACGGCGTAGACGCGGGCGGCCCCGCGTTGCAGGAGGCAGTCGGTGAAGCCGCCGGTCGAGGCGCCGGCGTCGAGGCAGACGAGGCCGGCGGGATTCACTCCGCAAGGCGCGAAATGATCGAGGGCCGCGGCCAGCTTCCGTCCCGCCCGGGAGGCGAAGGGCTCGCGGGCGGCGACCGCGATGCGCACCTCGTGACGTACGGCTGTACCCGGCTTGTCCACCCGCCGCCCCTCGACCTCGACGCTGCCCGCCATGACGGCGCGGCGCGCCGCCTCCCGGCTGGCGAACAGGCCGCGCTGGACCAGCAGTTGATCGAGGCGCAAGGAAGCCGTCTCCCGTCCCTTTTTTCGGTCGTCGATCGGCGTCAAAACGGCATGATTCCCTGGGGTGAGTGCGCCGAGTCCGGTAGAGGTGCAACGCCTGTGCCCGCCTTCAGGGTCAGTGGTCCCTTATATATCACCCGTTCGCGGGCCTTCTTCATCGGGCTCCGCCGCTTCGAGACAGAAGGGGATCGCCAGGGCGAACAGCGCCGTCCGCTGCACCTCGGCGTCCCCCCAGTTGTTCTCGAACAGGCCGGCGACGTTGAAGGCGAGAATGGCGAGCAGCGCGCCGATCCAGAGATCGGCTCGTGCTCCGCGGGTACCGCCCTCCTGCCGGAAGCGGCGCCAGGCGAGGCCCATGGCCGCCAGCGTCAGCCCGAGATAGGAGGCGAGCGCCGGCAGCCCCCGCTCCGCCGCGAGTTGCAGCAGGCTGTTGTGCAGGTGCGGCACGTTGTAGCGCGGCGCCGAAGGCGGCCGGTAGAGGGCGTAACGGCGGCGCACGACGTCCGGGCCGACGCCGAAGACGGGACTCTCGCGCACCATGGTGAGCCCCGCCTCGAGCATGCACAGCCGGTCGTAGTTGGAGATGTCGCGCGGGTTGAAGATGGAGGTCATCCGGTGGACCAGCGGCACCGGCGCCAGCACGATGAAGATCACCGCCACCGGCGCGAAGGCCAGCAGCAGCCGCGGCGCGCGAATCAGCGCCAGCACCGCCAGCGCCGCCATCAGACCCACCCAGGCGTTGCGGGTGTAGCTGCCGAGCAGGGCGGCGTTGATTGCCAGGAGAGCCCCCCACCGCCAGAGATCTGACCAGCGATTCGGCCAGAGACCGGGCCGGCGCCGGGTATATACCATCGAGGCGACGAGCAGCAGGTCGCAAATCAGCAGGAACCCCGAGAACGTCATGTAGGTGGAGAACGGACCGCGAATCCGGCGGTCGATGTCACCATAACCGAACAGGTACTGCGACAAACCCTGACAGGCCAGCACGGCGGCCACCACCACCAGGGCGTCCACCACCCACCGCACCTGGCGCTCGCGGCGCAGCAGGAGCGGCGCCATGAAGAGCGATGAGAGGGTGAACACCTCGGTGGCGCCGCGGGCGCTGACTCCGAGCTCGTACGAGGCGAGGATGGCGCTGCCGTACAGCAGCACGTAGAGGCCGAGGAACAGCCAGAGCGCCGGCGTGCGGCCCCAGGGCACCGGGCGGCGGTGGGTCCAGGGGAGAGCCAGCAGGGTCAGGCCGAGAATGACGTTGGCAATGGCCAGGCTGAAGATCGATGCCACGCTGGCAGCGTAGAGCCAAAATCCGATGCGCTCGCGGCGGCGCTCGGACACCTCGGCAGGGCTGGCCACGACCGGGCGTCAGCGCCCGACGGCGGAGGAGGGGAGCGCCTCCTCGACGAGCATGATGGGGATGTCGGAAACGATCGGGTAGACGAGACCCGATGCGGCGCAGTACAGGCCCTGCTCCACCACCGGCTCCTCATCCCGGAAGTGCTCCCGATACTTCTCCACCAGGCCACCGCGAACCTCGCGCGGCAGCGTAATCAGCTCGAGCTCGCCCTTCGACTTCGGGCAGACGAGGATTTCCAGCAGCTCAGGATCGACGGCCATCCCCGGAGGATAGCACGCTCACAGCCGGTAGGCGAAAGTGAGCACCAGCGACTCCGATCCCGGGTTGTGCTCGTAGAGAACGGCGTTCGAGAGGTGATAGAAGATCAGCCCGAGCCGGCAGCGTTCGCCGATCTGCCGCGTCACCTCCAGGCCGGAACGGAACTCCACCGGCCCTCCCAGGTTGAAGCCGCCGTTGCGGTCGTACAGGCCAAACCCGAGTTGCGGCGTGATCTGCCAGCGCTCGCCCAAGGGGACCTCGAAGCGGAAGCTGCTGTAGGCGTACCGGGAGGAGTCCGAATTCACCATGACCCCGAAGGCCTGCACGAAGACCACGGGCCGGGGAAGGAAGCGGAAGTGGTGAGGCGCGAGGCGCACCTCCAGGCCGCCCTCGTTGATGTTGTCCATGCTGTCCAGCACGCGGAAGCGGCCGGCGCTGAGTGCGATCTCGTCGAGCGCCCGTGCGGGCGTTGCGGCGCAGAGGGGAAGGACGAACAGGACTGATAGGACCGATAGGACGGAGCGCGGGATTTTCACGGCAGCCGGTATAACACTGGAGGCCCTCCGGTCTCAAGAGACCCTCAGGGATTTTGTCCCTGCTGTCCCTGGAGTCCTTGCTGTCCCTTGTCAATTCTGCGGGTCGGGCACCAGCAGGCGTTCGATGCCCCGGGCCTTGCCGGTCGTCTCGTCGATGTCGATGACGACGGCGGCCAGGCGCACGTCGCGCTTGGCGACCTCGAAGGAGGCGGGAGTCTGGAGGAGGAAGCGCTTGAGGACCTTGTCCGGGCGCATGCCGATGACCGACTCGTAGGGGCCGGTCATGCCCACGTCGGTCAGCAGGGCCGTGCCGCCGGGCAGCACCCGCTCGTCGGCGGTGGGGACGTGGGTGTGGGTGCCCACCACGGCGCTCACCCGGCCGTCGAGGTAGAAGCCGAGGGCCTGCTTCTCGCTCGTCGCCTCGGCGTGGAAGTCGACGAAGATCGCCTTGACCTTGGAGCTCAGCCCCTTGAGCACCTGGTCGGCGACGAGGAAGGGGGAGTCGAGGTGGTGCATGAACACCCGCCCTTCGAGGTTGATCACGGCCACCGGCACGCCCGCCGCCGTCTCGCCCACGTGCAGCCCCGTGCCCGGGTTGCCCTGCGGGTAGTTGTGCGGGCGCAGGAGTCGCGGCTCGCGGTCGAGGAGGGCCACCCCTTCCTTCTTGTCCCACATGTGGTTGCCCGTCGTGTAGACGTCGATGGGCAGGCTGGCGATCTCCGCCAGCACGTCCGGCGTGACGCCGAATCCGCCCGCCGAGTTCTCGACGTTGACCACCACGTAGTCCGCCCGGTGGTGGTCCACGAGGCGGGGGAGCAGGTTCTGAAGCGCCCGGCGGCCGGGCTTGCCGATGACGTCGCCGACGAAGAGGAGCTTCATCCGGTTCCCTAGCGCGCGTACTCGACCGACCGGGTCTCGCGGATCACCGTCACCTTGATCTGGCCCGGATAGGTGAGCTCCTGCTCGATGCGGCGGGCGATGTCCTTCGACAGCCAGAGGGCCTGTTCGTCGCCGATCTTGCCGCTGTCGACGATGATGCGCACCTCGCGCCCGGCCTGGATGGCGAACGTCTTCTGCACGCCCTTGAAGCTGGAGGCGATCTCCTCCAGCTTCTCCAGGCGCTTGACGTAGGTCTCCAGCACCTCGCGCCGGGCGCCGGGACGGGCGGCGGAGAGGGCGTCGGCGGCGGTGACCAGCACGGCCTCCACGGTCTGCGGGTCGTAGTCGCCGTGATGGCAGGCCATGGCGTGCACGACCTCCTCGGTCTCGCCGTACTTGCGCAGCAGGTCGATGCCGATCTGCAGATGGGTGCCGTCGATCTCGCGGTCGATGGCCTTGCCGATGTCGTGCACCAGGCCGCCGCGGCGGGCGATGCCGACGTTGGCCCGCAGCTCGGCAGCCATGGTGCCGGCGAGGAAGGCCACCTCCTTGCTGTGCTGGAGGACGTTCTGGCCATAGGAGGTGCGGTAGCGCAGGCGGCCGAGCAGCTTCACCAGCTCCGGGTGCATGCCGGGGATGCCCAGCTCCAGGAGGGCGGATTCCCCCTCCTGAAGGATCTTCTGCTCGAACTCGGCCTTCACCTTCTCGACGATCTCCTCGATGCGGGCGGGGTGGATGCGGCCGTCGACGATCAGCCGCTCCAGGGCGACGCGGGCCACCTCGCGGCGGAACGGATCGAAGCCGGAGAGGATCACCGCCTCCGGCGTGTCGTCGACGATGAGGTCGACCCCCGTCGCCATCTCCAGGGCGCGGATGTTGCGCCCCTCGCGGCCGATGATCCGCCCCTTCATCTCGTCGTTGGGCAGCATGACGACGGAGACCGTGGTTTCCGAGACGTAGTCCGAGGCCGAGCGCTGGATGGCCATGCCGATGATGCGCTGGGCCTGGCGGCCGGCCTGCTCGCGGGCCTCGTCCTCGATGCGCTTGACGATGTGGGCGGCCTCGATGCGGGCCTCGTCCTCCATCACCCGCACCAGCTCCTCGCGCGCCTGCTGGGCGGTGAGGCCGGCGATCTGCTCCAGCTTGCCGCGCTCCTCCTCGAACATCCGCTCGACCTCGGCCTCGCGCTTCTCCGCGGCC
This sequence comes from Thermoanaerobaculia bacterium, assembly GCA_049284515.1. Taxonomy (GTDB): domain Bacteria; phylum Acidobacteriota; class Thermoanaerobaculia; order Multivoradales; family UBA5704; genus DATARR01. The sequence continues at coordinate 1,200 of JBAPYB010000606.1, read as the reverse complement.
TTCTCGCGGGTGACCAGGGACCGGTCGAGCTGGTTGAGCTCCTTGTCGCGGCGGGCGAGTTCCTCGCCCTTCTTGTCGAGGCTGTCCTGCTTCTGGGTGAGGCGGCGCTCCTGGGCCTCGAGCTCCGAGCGGTTCTTGCGCGAGACCTTCTCGAACTCGCTACGGGCCTGGAGGAGCTTCTCGCGCGCCGCCACCTCGGCCTCGCGCATCTGGGCTTCGCCCTGGCGTTGGGCGTCTTCGAGGACCTTGGCAGCGTCGAGCTTCGCCTGCTCGCGGATGCGCTGCCCCTCATGGCGGATGAAGCGCCATGCGAAGACTAGGACGCCAACCGCGACCGCGGCGAAAAAGAGCGACGCGGCCAGGATGATGTTTTCGGTATTCACCGGTTACCCCTTGTCCGAACAGGACGGGGACCGGGGTGGGATCAGGAAAGTCCTCTCGAAGCGAGAAGTAAAGGGCATCCCCCGCGCAGCCGTGAGCGCCGTGCGTTTAGAACCTGACGCGCCAGGTGGGTGTCCGCTCCGTGAGCCTTCAGCGTCCTCGTACGAGCGAGGCTGGCACGGGCCACACGGGTAAAAGACTCCCTTGGTATGAATGTTGGTCCTACAACCGTAGAACCCACGAACCACGCAGGGGATGCTGACCCTTGTTCCATCATATCTTGAGTTGACGCCGTCACTTACAAAGGCTCTCAACCTTCGAGGGCCTGGGTTAATTCCTCTGTGAGCGCCGTCACCTTCTCCCTGATCTCGACCCGTTCCCCTTCTTGCCGGCTCTGATTCTGGAACAGCTCGTCCGCCAGATTGAGCGCCACCAGGATCGCAATACGGGCCGTATCGCCCGTCTTTACGTGCATGGCCACCTCCCGCATCTTGCGGTCCACGAGGTCGGCCAGACTCTGGAGGTACCCATTCTCGTCGTCTCCCCGGACATGGTACACCTCGCCGAAAATCTCAACCGGTGTAGTGGTTGCAGGCATGGTTTCCCCGTCCGGCGTCAGAATGCCTCAGATCGCCTCCCTATGCCGGCAAGTCAAGTGATGCCAGCGGTTTGGCGGGGCACACTATACCACAGTCGTCTATGATCGCCGGACCGTGCAAATCTACCCCCTTCTGCGCCCCCTGCTCTTCCGGCTCGATCCCGAGACCGCTCATGGTGCCGGGATGGGAGCGCTGCGCCTGGCGCAGGGCCTGCCGGGGC
>JBAPYB010000605.1:0-2456 GCA_049284515.1 Thermoanaerobaculia bacterium | reverse complement strand
CGGCGACGAGGAAGGTGGCGAGCGGCACCCCCTCGATCTTGGAGGCGGCGGCGAAGGCGGCGATGACTCCGATCTGGTAGTCGCCCGCCCGGTCCGGCCGGCGCAGCAAGGGAGGCACGGCGGCGGCGAGCGCCAGCGCCAGGTTCCAATCCGCCGCGCCCGCCATGACGTAGCCGATGCCGAAGGCCGCGCTGCTCAGGGCCACCAGCGCCGTGCCGGCCTGCTGGATGAAGGGGTCCGCTCCGCTCTGGCGCAGGGCCTCCCGGCAGGCCGCGAGCAGCAGGGCGAAGAGCACCGCCGTGCCGAGCATCATCGCCGGCATGTCGAAGGAGCGGGCCAGCAGGGCCGTCACCGCGAACAGCTCGGGAACGAGATTGGGGTAGTCCGGGTGGATCGGCCAGCTCCAGCCGTGGGCCAGAAACGGATAGTCCACTCCCCGCGCCAGGTAGAACCGTTCCCCTTTGAGCCCCCAGTGGTAGACGTAGTCCGGCATGGTGATCCAGCCGCTGAGGGCGAACGCGGTGAAGACGGCCAGTGCGAAGAGCGCCAGGATGTCTCCCCAGCCGATCTTTGCTTCGGGTAGGGGCGGGTCTGGAGGGGCGGGAGGGGGCTCGACCCGCCCTGTAGCCCCGAGATCGTCCTCTCCAGGGCGGGTCGCGCCCCCAACCTGCCGTCCAGACCCGCCCCTACTCGAAACCGTAAGGCCCAAAGTAGCAATCACCAACCCGGCCACGGCGAGCACCGGCAGGCTCCAGCGCACGCCGGCGAAATCCAGGGCGGTGAGCACGAGGTGCAGGGCGACCGCGCCGGCCATCGTGTAGACCGCGCCGCGGTAGAGAGCGCCGTCGGCCGGCGAGGCGAGCAGGGCAGCGAAGCGGCGCCCCAGAAGTCCGAGGAGCCCGAAGAGGAGGACGGCAGCCGCCAGGGCCCAGGGATTCAACGTTTCGCCTCGTACAGGAAGCACCAGGGGAGCGGCCGGACGGGCTCGAAGCCGGCGAGCCCGGGCCCCGCCGCGAGCGGCACGCGCCAGGAGAGGACGTACCGCGGTTTCTCGGGCGCCGCGGCATGGTCGTCGCGCCCGAACACCTCCAGCGTGGGCGTCAGGTACGCCGCCCAGCGGACGTAGTACTGGGCGCTCCCCGGCGGCTCGGCGGGGAGCGCGATGGCCACGGTGCTCCCGGCGGGAACGAGCCGCCGCACGGCGGCGAGACAGCTCCCCAGGCGGGCCACCGGCGGGGAGCCGAGGCGCCAATCGTCGGGCTGCGTCTCCCATGCGGCGCGGGCGTCCCAGGAGGTCGAGGCGCGGCGCGCCTCGGCGAGGAGGGAGATGCCCGACCAGAGGACGAGAAGCCCCAGCAGGAGGCGCTTGAGCATGGCGCCGATCTTACCCTGCCGGGTACCCTGCTAAGATCGGGCTCCCCATGACGCTCGCTTTTCGCCCCGACGAGCCCAATCCTCGCGTCACCCGCCTGCTGGCGGACCTGGGGCTCGCGCCGGGTGCCGTCGACCTGGCCGTCGACGACCGCGACGAGATGCTCGCGTTCCTCGTGAAGTCCCACCGCGGCGACCGCGACAGCGCCCTGTTCCAGTACTTCCAGTCCGGAGAGAGCATTGCCCGCTCCCTCGGCCAGGTGTTGCGCTGGCGCTTCGGCGATCTCGCGGGGCCCACGCGCATCCGCAGCCTGCTGGACTTCGCCAGCGGCTATGGCCGGGTCACCCGCTTCCTGGTGCGCGCGGTGCCGGCGGAGCGCGTCTGGGTGGCGGACGTCTATGAAGGCGGAGTGCGGTTCCAGGCGGAGCGCTTCGGCGTCCACGCCCTGGTCTCGGCCATCCGGCCCGAGGATTTCGCCTGCGCCGAGCGGTTCGACGCCATCCTCGTCACCTCGCTCTTCACTCACCTGCCCGCAGAGCGCTTCGTGGCCTGGCTGCGGGTGCTCCTGGGCCTGCTCCAGCCGGGCGGCCTGCTGGCCTTCAGCGCCCACTCCCCCGAGGTGCTCCCCGCCGGCGCCGGGATGCCGGCGGACGGCTTCCTCTTCGTGCCCACCAGCGAGAGCGGCTCCCTCGACACCAGCGACTACGGCTCCACCTGGGTGACCGGGGATTTCGTCCGCTCGGCCTTGGAGCGGGCGGCGGGACCGGAGGCTCCAGGGGCCGTCTCTCTGCATCGCATCGAGCGCGCGCTCTGCAACTTCCAGGACCTCTACCTCGCCCTGCCGGAGCCGGACGTGGACTTCTCCTCCCTCGCCTTTCAGGGCGAGCCCCAGCTCTTCGTCGAACGGGCGGAGCAGGATGCGGAAGGGAACCTGGAGCTCGCGGGCTGGGCCGCCGTGCGCAATGGCGACGTCCGGACGGTGGAGGTGTGGCTGGACGGGGAGCGGCTCGCCTCGGCGCCGGTCGACGGCGAGCGGGGCGACGTCGCCGGCTTCTTCGGCGGCCCCCGTCACGCCCGCTCGGGG
>JBAPYB010000604.1:0-9728 GCA_049284515.1 Thermoanaerobaculia bacterium | reverse complement strand
GAGGCGCAGGAAGCGGTCCGGCGTCAGGCCGTCGAAGGCCAGGCGCTCGGCGAAGAGGCCGTCGTCGAGCAGCTCGGACTCGCGCCGCCAGCGGCTCGCTTTCCGCATCGCGCGTTCGCGCTGCTCCGGGGAGAGGGCGTCGTCGAGCTCGGCGCCCAGGAGGGCTGCGCGTTCCGCGAGCGTCAGAGCCTCGAACCAGTCCGGGGCGTCGAAGATCCCGTCCATCGCTGTCGTCATTTCTCGCAGGGTTCGAAAACGGCGGACGGACCCGACAGGCCCGCCCGCCGAGGAGTTTATGGCAGCCGGCTTAGGGGCACTGCTGGCCCGGCTTGACGCAAGAGTCCACGAAGGTCGTGCCACCGCAGAGATGGAGGGTCACTGCGCCGTTGACACCGCGCAGAGCGGAGTCGTCCACCATCGCCATACCGGCCGGATTCTCGGGCAGGCTGGCCCGCTCCTCCGCGGTGAGGCTGTTGCGGTACTCCTCGTCACGCCAGGCACGGACCACGTCGAGGTTCTTGTGCATTTTTTTCTCCTTTGAACTGATTATGGGACCACGGGTAAAGATTCCGGGCGGCAGGTCCCATCTCCGCTCCAGTCCTAGACAACGAAGGCCCTGAAGGATTCCCCTCATCCTTCTCTTTCCTTGGTCCAGGAGGGCTGGAGGGAGGGGCGGACCCGAGGGCCCGCCCTTGGGTAGCGTGGGGCAACAGAGTTGCGAAGAGAGTTGGACTACGGGCACACGTGGGGGGGCCTGACGCAGGAGTCCCCGACGGTCGTGGGATGCCCGCTGGCACCCATGATGCTCTTCAGCACGGAATCTTCCACCGCCGCCAGTCCGGCGGGGCTCTCGGGCAGGCTGGCCCTCTCCTCTTCGGTGAGGCTGTTGCGATACTCCTCGTCACGCCAGGCACGGACCACGTCGATCTGCTTGTGCATTGCCGTCCTCCTTCCCAAAAGCTCTCGCGTCCCGGCAAGGAACGCGGCTCCTCTATAAGGAAGGGTGCTCCGAGCGGGGAAAAGCGAGGCGGGCGGGAGCCCGCAGTGGCGCGGCGTGAATGGACGCGCAAGGAGGCCGCTCTTCGGTTGGCAGAGCAACGTTTTCCCGCACTACCGCAGCCGCCGCAGCGGTGAGGCGACGAGCCAGAGCGTCGACAGCGCAACCCCCGTGGCCGCCAGCGCCAGGGTGGCGCGCACCCCGATCGCGGCGGCGAGGGCTCCTCCGATCAGCGAGCCGATGGGCCAGATGCCGCGGGCGAGGAGGTTCATGCCGGCGTTGACGCGGCCCAGGACGTGCTCCGGCGCCACCGTCTGGCGCAGGGTGAGCTCGTTGATCATGTACACCATGAAGGCCATGTCGCCGAAGAGTTGCGGCGCCATCAGACAGGCGACGGCGAAGATCTGCAACGTTCCCGGTGTCCCGACCAGGCCGGCCAGCGGAATGAGCAGGTTGGTGAGCCCCTGGACGAGCGAAGCGGCGACGAAGGTGCGGCCGAGGCCGAAGCGCTGCACGATGCGGGGCGCCACCACGGAGCCCACCATGGCGCCCACGCCGCCCATCGCGATCACTGCTCCCAGCATTGCCGGTTGCAGGTGCAGGATCTCGATCGCATAGAGCACGTAGAGGGGGCCGAAAAACCCCATGAACAAGAAGGTGGTCGCCGAACGGAGGCCGAGCGCGCGCAGCAGCGGCTCGCCGAAGATGAAGCGGATGCCGGCGAGCGTCTCCGCCACCAGGTGCTCCGGCTCGCGGCGTACCGCCGGCGGCTCCGGCTTGCGGATCAAGCCGACCATCAACGCCGAGAACAGAAAGGACACCGCGTCGAACAGGATGGCGATCGGCGCCGTGATGAGCTGCACCAGGACGCCCGTCACGCCCGGCCCGGCGATCTCCGCGATCGAAGCGCTGAGGGCGAGCTTGCTGTTGCCTTCGAGGATCTGCTCGCGCTCGACGAGCGCCGGCAGGTACGACTGGTAGGCGACGTCGAAGAAGATCGTCAGGATTCCCGCCAGCGCGGCGACGGCATAGAGCTGGCCCATCGACAAGACCCCGGCGACCGCGGCGGCGGGAACGGTGACGAGGATCGCGGCCCGGCCGAGATCGGCGGCAATCAGGATCGGCCGGCGGCGCAGGCGGTCCACCCAGACGCCCGCCACCAACCCGAAAACCAGCACCGCGGCACCGCCGAGCGCGGAGAGGAACCCCATCTGCACGGTGCCGGCGTGCAGCACCAGGACCGCGGTCAGTGGGATCCCCTCGCGGGAGATGCGGGTTCCGAGCTCGGAGACGGTCTGGCCGGTCCACAACTTGACGAAGTCCGCATGCGCCCACAGGCTGCGGGGGCGCGGGGCCGGGGCCGGCTCGGCGACGGCGGGGAGACTGGCGTCGCTCATCGGGATCGTCCGCTACGAGTTTAGAGTAGAACGCGGCCTGCGGGATGCTATCTTCCGGGGCGCCGGCGGGAACCGACGCCGCGCATCCTGAGCGAGGAGGAACCGCAGGGTATGGCGTCCGACATCGAAATCGCACAGCAGGCCAGGCTGGACCGCGTCACCACGATCGCCGAGAAGCTGGGAATCCCCGAAGGTAGCCTCGAACCTTACGGCCACACCAAGGCCAAGCTGTCGCTCGACTTCGTCGACAGTCTCGCCGGACGGCCGGACGGCAAGCTGATCCTGGTGACGGCGATGACGCCGACGCCGGCCGGCGAGGGCAAGACCACCACCACCGTGGGCCTCGGCGACGCCCTGTGCCACCTCGGCAGGAAGGCGGCGATCTGCCTGCGCGAGCCGTCGCTCGGGCCCGTGTTCGGCATGAAGGGGGGCGCGGCCGGCGGCGGCTACGCGCAGGTCGTCCCCATGGAGGACATCAACCTCCACTTCACCGGCGACTTCGGCGCCATCGCGCTCGCCAACAACCTGCTGGCGGCGATGCTGGACAACCATCTCCATTGGGGCCACGAGCCGGCCGTCGACGTGCGGCGCATCGCCTGGCGGCGGGTGGCCGACATGAACGACCGGGCGCTGCGCGACATCGTCATCGGCCTCGGCGGCGCCGGCAACGGCTTCCCGCGCGAGGACGGCTTCGACATCGTCGCCGCTTCCGAGGTGATGGCGATCCTCTGCCTCGCCACCTCGCTCGCCGACCTCAAGCAGCGCCTGGGCAACATCGTCGTCGCTTACACGCGCGACCGGCAGCCGGTGCGGGCCCGCGATCTGGGGGCCCAGGGGGCGATGGCCGTGCTGCTCAAGGACGCCGTCAAGCCCAACCTGGTGCAGACGCTGGAGAACAACCCCGCCTTCGTCCACGGCGGACCGTTCGCCAACATCGCGCACGGCTGCAACTCGGTGATCGCCACGCGCACGGCGCTCAAGCTCGCCGACTACGTGGTCACCGAGGCCGGTTTCGGGGCCGACCTGGGGGGCGAGAAGTTCGTCGACATCAAGTGCCGCAAAGCGGGGCTGAAGCCGTCCGCGGCCGTGGTCGTCGCCACCGTCCGCGCCCTCAAGTTCCACGGCGGCGCGGAGCTCAAGGCGCTGATGCAGGAGAACCCGGAGGCCCTGGAGAAGGGCATCGCCAACCTCGAGCGGCACGTCGAGAACGTGCGGCAGCACTTTGGGCTCCCGTGCGTGGTGGCGATCAACCGGTTCTCCTCCGACACCCCGGCGGAGCTGGCGTTCGTCGCGTCGCGGATGGCGGAGATGAAGGTGTCGGTGGCCGTCGCCAATCATTGGGCCGAGGGCGGCCGGGGTGCCGCGGACCTGGCGCAGATCGTCATCGAGCTCTGCGAGCAGGCCCCGAGCGTCCGCTTCGTCTACGAGGACGCCGATCCGCTGTGGGAGAAGATCGAGAAGATTGCCACCAAGGTCTACCGCGCCTCGTCCGTCCATGCGGACTCCAAGGTGCGCGAGCAGATCGCCCGGCTGCAGGAGGACGGCTACGGGCACTATCCCGTGTGCGTGGCGAAGACCCAGTACTCGTTCTCGACCGATCCGCAACGCCGCGGCGCGCCCGTGGACCACACGATCAACGTGCGCGAGGTGCGCCTGGCCGCCGGCGCCGAGTTCGTGGTGATGATCTGCGGCGACATGCTGACCATGCCGGGCCTGCCCAAGGCGCCCTCGGCCCGCCTCATCGACATCGACGAGAGCGGCAAGGTGGTCGGGCTGTTCTAGGACGAATGGTACCCCGCTCCCGGGTAGAGCAGGTTGAGCGCCAGCGTCTGCAACGGGTCCGAGATGTAGGGGAAGACCTTCCAGGCCAGCAGGAGGCCGAGGAGGGAGAACGTCGGCTGGTGCAGGAAGGCGCGGAAGCGGGCGGCCGTCTCGTCGCTCATGAGGCCGGGGAGGATGGCGCTGCCGTCGAGCGGGGGGAGCGGCAGCAGGTTGAAAGCGAAGAGCACCAGGTTGAGGGAAAAGAGGATGGAGAGGGGCGCGGCTGCGGCCTGCCAGCCCGGGCTGGTACCCGCCGTGACGGTGGTGAAGTTGGCGACGTCGGGCGCTGCGAAGTGGCCGGCCGCCATGCCGAGGCGGATGATGAGGCCCGAGAGCACCACCAGCAGGAGGTTGGCAGCCGGGCCGGCGGCGGCCATGAGGGCGGCGCGCTTCGGATACCGGTGGGCCCACTCCGGGTTGTAGGGGGCGCTGGCCCAACCCATCATCCAGTGGTTGAGCGCGAAGGAGAGGATGGGGACGATCACCATCCCCATCGGCTCGCGGCGGATGTGCGGCCAGGGGTTCAGCGAGACCTGTCCGCCCTCGTAGGCGGTCGAGTCCCCCAGCCTCAAAGCGGCCAGGGCGTGCCCCGCTTCGTGGAGCGTGGTCGAGAAGATGAAGGCCACGAACCAGGTGACGCCGAGGACGAGGGTATTGGGATCCATGGCGGTATTGTATGCGCCGCCATGGCGATGTACCTGTCGACTTTCGTCGCCGGGCTCGGCGGCCCCGTCCGGCGGGCGCTCGAAGAGCGGCTGCCCGGCGTCCGCGTCGAGCTGGCGTTGGATGGCCTGCTCTGTTACGAGAGCGGCCGGGACGCCGCCGCGGTTCGCGCCCTGCCGTTCTTCAACAACTCCTTCCTCGTGCTGAAGACCTTCTCCGGCCTCGGAGCGGAACGGGGAGACGAGGTCCTGAACGAGATGCTCGCGGCGGCGCTGCGGGACAGCGGTCTCGCCGGGCGCCTGCCGCGCCATCTCAAGGGCACCTTCCGGCTCGTCACCTCGTGGGGCAACGTGCTGACCGCGGTCGACCGCGAGCTGCTGGAGACGGTCGAGGGCAGGATCGCGGCCGCCGGCCGGCTGCGCCCCCACCGCGGCCGGCCCGATCACGAGCTGTGGCTCTCCTACCGCAGCGAAGGCCACGGTTTCCTGCTGCTGCGGCTGACCCGCCACACGGCGTACGAGAAGGTGCTCGACAAGGGAGCGCTTCGGCCGGAGCTCGCCTGGATGCTCTGCTGGCTCTCCGAGCCGCGGGAGGGCGAGCTGATGCTCGACCCCTTCTGCGGCTCAGGCGCCATTCCCCTCATGAGGGCGGCGCAGTTTCCCCGCGGCCTCGTGCTGGCGAGCGACCTGGACGCGGCGCTGGTGGAGAAGCTCAAGGCGAAGGTGAAGGAGGGCGATCTCAAACGCCGGGTGGTGGTGCGCCAGGGCGACGCCCGCGAGCTCTCGCGCTACGAGGACGGCTCGATTCACAAGATCGTCACCGATCCGCCCTGGGGGAGCTTCCAGGAGCTGGCGACAGGTCCCGAGGCGTTCTACCGCGAGGTGCTGGCCGAGCTGGCGCGGGTGCTTATCGCCGGCGGGCTGCTGGTGATCCTCCTGGCGCGGGCGGATTTCCTGCCGTCGCTGCTGGAAACTCTGCCCGCGCTGGAGCTCGTGGAGAGCTGGCCGATCCTGGTCTCGGGGAAGAAGGCCGAGATCTTCAAGCTGAGGCGCTCACGCCCGGCTTAAATACTTGTTCTCGCGCGTGTCGATCAGGATCTTGGTGCCCACCTCGATGAAGGGCGGCACCATGACCGTCAGCCCGGTCTCCATCTTGGCCGGCTTGTACGAGGCGCTGGCGGTGGCGCCTTTCATGCTCGGTTCGGTGTCGACCACCTCCAGGCTGACGGTGTTGGGCAGCTCGATGCCCACCGGCTTGTCCTCGTAGAAGTCGACCTGGATGACGGTGTTGGGCAGCAGGTACTGCATGGTGTCGCCCAGCGTCTCGTCATCCATCGAGATCTGCTCGTAGGTCTCCTGGTTCATGAAGTAGTGGCCTGAAGGGTCGGAGTACAGATATTCCATCTGGTGGGTTTCGAGGATGGCGCGGTCGACCTTCTCGGTCGAGCCGAAGCGGTGCTCGAAGCTGTTGCCGCTCTTCAGGCTGCGCATGCGCACCTGGACGAAGCCGCGCCAGTTCCCCGGCGTGACGTGATGGACGTTCATGACCCGGCAGACGTCGTTCTCGAAGAGAATGCACATGCCGGCCCGGACCTGGTTGACTTGAATCAAGGTCGGTCTCCTTTGCTCCCTGCTACTCCTGCTCTTCTTTGCGGTGCTTCTGGTACTCGGCGATCAATTTGTCCTGGACGAGCTTGGGGACTTCCTCGTAGTGCGAGAACTCCATGTGGAAGCTCGAACGCCCTTGCGTCATGGCGGTCAGATGGCGGTCGTAGTCGAGCATCTCGGACATCGGCACCACGGCCTTGATCACCTGGTGGCCGTTGACGGCGTCCATGCCCTGCGGCCGGCCGCGCCGGTGCGAGAGGTCGCCCATGATGTCGCCCATGAACTCCTCCGTGGTGTTGATCTCCACCTTCATCACCGGCTCCAGGATGGTCGGCTTGGCGTTGGCCATGGCGTCCTTGTAGGCCAGCGAGCCGGCGATCTTGAACGCCATTTCCGAGGAGTCCACGTCGTGGTACTGGCCATCGAGCAGGCGGACTTTGAAGTCGACCATCGGGTAGCCGGCGAGGAAGCCGCGGCGCCGGGCGTCCTGAATCCCCTTCTCCACCGCCGGGCGGTAGTTGTTGGGGATGGCGCCGCCGAAGATCTCGTCGGCGAAGGCGAAGTCCTCGCCGCGCGGCAGCGGCTCGACCTTGATGCGGCAGTCGGCGAACTGGCCCCGTCCGCCCGTCTGCTTCTTGTGCCGGCCATGGCCGTCCGCGGGCTTGAGGATGGTCTCGCGGTAGGGCACCTTGGGCGGATGCAGGAAGAGGTCGACGTGGTAGCGGTGCTTCAGCTTGGCGACGGCGATCTCGATGTGGAGCTGGCCGGTGCCCGAGAGCAGGTGCTCGTGCGTCTCGGCATCGCGGCCGGCGCGCAGGCTGGGGTCTTCGTCGATGAGCCGGTTGAGGGCGTCGCCGATCTTCTCCTCGTCGCCCTTGGACTTGGGCTCGACGGCGAAGGTCATGGCCGCTTCGGGGATGTGGATCCAGTCGATGCGCACCGGGCGCTCCTTGGAGCACAGCGTGTCGCCCGTGACGGTGTTCTTGAGCTTGGCGACGCCGACGATGTCGCCGGCCACCACCTTGGGCACGTTGGTCCCCTGCTTGCCCTGGAGGAGCAGGAGGTGGCCGATGCGCTCCGACTCCTCGTTGCGCGGGTTGTAGAGCGAGGTGTCCGACGCCAGGGTGCCGGCGATGACGCGCAGGATGGAGATCTTGCCGGTGAACGGGTCGGAGAGCGTCTTGAACACCAGGGCGGCCGGCGCACCAGCGGCGTCGGCCTTGAGCGGCGCGTCCTCGCCGCCCAGGTTCTTCGCCGGGAAAGGCTGCCGCTCGGCGGGTGAAGGGACGAGCGCAAGCAGGGAGTCGAGCAGCGCCGAGGGGCCGATGCCGTGGCCGCCGGCGGTGAGGGTGAGGGGAAAGATCTGGCGCCGCGCCACCGCCTGGCGCAGGCCGCTCTCCAGGTTCTCCTGCGACAGGGTGCCGCTCTCGAAGAACCCTTCCATGAGACTGTCGTCGGTCTCCGCCACCGCCTCGACGAGCCGGGAGCGGTGGATCTCCACCTCGTCGGCGAGCTCGGGGGGAATCTCCGCCGGCGTGCCCTTGCCGTTGCCGTCGCGGGAGAAGCGCCAGGCCTTGAGGCTCATCAGGTCGACCATGCCGGTGAAGCCGGCCTCCTGGCCGATGGGGAGCTGGATGGGCAGGATCTGGCGGCCGAAGCGCTTTTGCAGCGCGTCGAGGGTACGCCCGAAGTCGGCGCGCTCGCGGTCCATCTTGGTCATGTTGACCAGCAGCGGCAACTCGATCTCGGCGGCGTAGCTCCAGACCCGCTCGGTGTTGACCTCGACGCCCGAGACGCCGTTGATGCAGAGCACGACGGCGTCGGCGGCCCGCAGGCCGGCCCGGGTCTCGGTGAAGAAGATGCCGTACCCGGGGCAGTCGAGGAGGTTGATCTTGTGCCCTTGCCAAGGGACGAAACAGGGGGCCAGACCGATCGAGATCCTGCGCTCGGTCTCCTCGTGATCGAAGTCGGTGAACGTGTTGCCGTCTTCGACCCGGTGCATGCGAGTCGTCACGCCACCGGCATAGAGCAGAGAGCTGACCAGCGTCGTCTTGCCGGTGTCGTTATGTCCTGCAACAGCTACATTGCGGAGCTTCTCGGGGCTGTCCACCTGCATCCTGAACCTCCTTCAGGGGGCTTGAGAGCGATCAAGGGGCGGCAAATATACCACAAGCAAAAAGCCTCGGGCAGCCCGCGGGGCTTCGCTCTAAACCCCAAAAATACCAGGACTTTCCAGCCCTGTTCCGTTTGACCTGGACCGCGAGTCCGGCCTAGAATTCCCCTCGCGAAAGCTCTGCGCCATGTTGCCACTGACACCGATGTCCCCGACCAAGCTCGGCCGCTACGAAATCACCGACGAGATCGGCAAGGGAGCCATGGGGGTCGTCTACCTGGCCCGGGACCCCCTGATCGGCCGCCTGGTGGCGCTCAAGACCTTCCGCATCGGCTACTCCGTCCGCGACTCGGAAATGGAGCAATTTCGCATCCGCTTCATGCGCGAGGCGCAGAGCGCCGGCATCCTCACCCATCCCAACATCGTCACCATCCACGACGTGGTGGAGGCTAGCGAGGAGGGGCTCGCCTTCATCGCCATGGAGTACGTGCGGGGCACCAACCTGAAGCTGCTGTTGCAGGGCGATCAGCCGCTGTCGCTCAGCTTCGTGCTCGACGCCATCGCCCAGGTCGGCGACGCCCTCGACTACGCGCATTCGAACCGGGTGGTCCACCGCGACGTCAAGCCGGCGAACATCCTCATCACCACCGACAACAAGGTGAAGATCACCGACTTCGGCATCGCCCGGCTCGACAGCTCGAACCTCACCCAGGAGGGGCAGCTCCTGGGGACGCCCAACTACATGGCGCCCGAGCAGATCCAGGGCAAGGAGGTGGACCACCGGGCCGACCTCTTCTCTCTCGGCGTGGTGCTCTACGAGATGCTCACCCGCCACAAGCCGTTCTCAGGCGAGAACCTGACGGTGGTGAGCCATCGCATCGTCTACGACCACTTCACGCCGCCCCAGGAGTTCGTGAAGGACCTGGCGCCGGGCCTGGAGCCGATCCTCATGCGGGCGCTGGAGAAGGATCCGGCCCGCCGCTACCAGCGGGCGCGCGACATGGTGGACGACCTGCGCCGGCTGGTGGAGGCGAGCCCTCGGCGCAGCGACCTCAACGAGACGCAGAGCCTCTCCTCCACGCTGGCGCTGCCGCCTCCCCCTCCCCGGCCGGGAGCGGGCGCGCCGCCGC
>JBAPYB010000603.1:0-11445 GCA_049284515.1 Thermoanaerobaculia bacterium | reverse complement strand
CGGTCAGGTCCCGCATCACCTGCCAGCGGATCGAAGAGTCAGAATCAAGCAGCCACTGGATGACCGATCTCTTTGGCTCCGGGACTTGCCGTTTGGGTGGATTGGTCATGATCTGCCGGTCCTGTGCTGGAGCATAGCGGAGGCGCGGTCAAAAAGGGTCAAAAAGAGCCAGGCGCTTTTGCTGGTTCGCAACGGCCTCTGAGCTCTCCCGCGGTTTTGGAAATCGGCAGCCATGGCCGTCTATCCCTGCGAAGCCTATCCGTAGACCGGCACAACCAACTACAGGGAGGGAAACCAATGATCTCCACTCGCGTTCTCCGCTCAGGCACTCCAGCCCGGCTTGCAGGTGCTCAGGCCATTGCAATTCTCAGCTTTTCACTGTTCTTAGCCAGCACTACCGCGTCACAGGGCTGGGCAGAGCCAAGCGTCGTTCAAAGCTGCTTTTGGGGCTGTGGGGAGGAGTGTCCGCCCGGTGACTTCACGCCACCGGCGCGGAACAAATGCATCAAAGAGTGCCGCAATCGTTGTCTGGCCGAGTTCAAGCAGGGTTCCATAAGACCGCGTTTCTTCGTCCTCAGCGTTGTCTACGCTCCTCCCGGTTGCTCCCCACAGACAGGATTCAGGTGTGGGCAGAACAGCCAAGTCTCGTATGGTGCAGGCACCTCGATGGGCGCAAAAGCTTCCTATCAAGAGTCGTTCAACGACGGGACTTCGTGGTCTTTAGCCGACGGATTTTCCGTCGGGGACACCAAACTCTTTACTGTAGGTTTAGGTGCTGATTTTTCGGCCACCCATACTTATGGCGGTTCGTTTTCGATAACGAAGTCGGATACCCGGACTATTACCCTCCCGGGAAATGGTGACGGCATCAACCACGAGCAGGACGAGATCTACATCTTGCTCAATCCGGTAGTCAGTATTGGAGTATTAGGAGTCACGGCACAATGGAACATCGGCTACAAAGGGGCTTCGCCGATCGAATATCCCTTGACTGTCGCGGAGCTCCGCCACCCAGAACTGCTGGCTCCCAACGTTGCCAGGCTTTTCAAAGATTTGACCCCGGACGATTACGCCTCAATCCTCGCCCAAGATCCATTCGCCGATCACCCCACTGGTGGTATTGATCCGAAACGATACAAGGATCTACACCAATCGATTCCATACAAGCCTCCACTGCCGCAGGATTGTAATGATGGTACCTGTACGTGCTTGTCCTATTCAGACGTTGTGAAGATCGACAAGCAATCTGAAACGTCCACTGGATACCAGACGACATACAAGACTTCCCTTTCCATAGACGCCAACTTAGGCGCCGCCCTCTTTAAGTCGACCGACACGAGCACTGTGACGCTGCAGTCATCCACGAGCGACACCAACGGTAGCACGGTCTCCGCATCGTTGGCGATTTCCTGTCCGTCGGTCGCCTATACAAAACCCGAAGATTCTGCCCTACTGGAAGTGTACTGGGATACAGTATATCAGACTTTCATGTTCGCTCCCGCCGATACTGCTCCTGAGCTGATGCTTCACCAGGGCCATCTGACCGATACCTCAGGGAAGCCGCTGGCGTTGAGGACCGTCCGACTTGCCGTCGATGGTGTCATCTACAGCACGCTCACCGATCGCTATGGCGAGTATCGATTTTTCGCTGCACTGCCAAACCATCCGGAAAGCGGCACGCTTTCCGTGGCCGGCATCAAGCGCGCAGTCAAGCTCGACGCCTCGCCGCTTGACCTGCACCTGCAGTAGTCATCGCCTGCATTGAAGCATTCGCCGTCGCCTACCCGGCAGAGGACCGGCGGTAGGCGTCGGCAGCCTCGGCGATGCGACCGGGCCGGTGGAGCAGTGCCGCTTGACGCACGATCTCCCGCGCTTTCTCCTGCCGCTCCCCGGCATCCGAGGCGATCGAGTAGAACAAGATGTTGGAATCGAGAGTGAGTCGCTCAACGCTCATGCAGCTCATCCCGCGATGGGGCTCGGCCCCCGAGGTGACGGCTCTGGCTGGGGAGGCGTTCCAACCATCCCTCTTTATGCCGCTTTATGCCGCAAAACATCAACCGCGAGCGGCAACTATACCGGCAGGAGTGCCGCAATTGCCAGGATGGCAGCCACTGCTGCCGCGGGAGCCGCCGCCGCTATCGGGACAGCAGCCACAAATGTCTCTCCAGGAGCCGCAAACTTCTCAGCGGCATCCATCCACATCTCGACAGCGGCCACTGCGATTCAACCATTTGCGGCTCGGGATGGAGCATTGAGGAGTAAGATTTTGAATCATTCGGCTTGGTAGTTACGGCTGCCGCCTCGTCCAAGGCTCCGCCTCGCTGGATAGTTGCGGCAATCATGGAGCAGGGACAACTCGCTTGCGGGTATTTGCGGTTTCCAACCGAGAGGGGCCTCTCCTACCTTACCTACCTAAGACTTTGCAGCAGAAGGCGGTGAAGTCAGTCCGGGGCGAGCTGCCCTTCCACCTCTCTCAGCCGCCGGCCAAGAAAGCGCTGCTCGGCGGGGTTACCCGCGAGGTCGAGGGCGCGGCGGTAGGCCTCTGAGGCCTCGCCGGGCCGGCCGAGACGGCGCAGCAGGTCGGCCCGGGCGGCCGGCAGCAGGTGATAGCCAGGGAGGGCGCCGTGGGATTCGAGATCGTCGAGGAGCCGTAGCCCCGCGTCCAGGCCGTACCCCTCGGCGACGGCGACCGCCCGGTTGAGCTCGACGACGGGCGACGGCTGCACCTCGAGAAGCAACTGGTAGAGCTCGGCCATCTGCCGCCAGTCGGCCTCGGCGGCCGTGGCTGCGCGGGCGTGGAGGGCGGCGATGGCCGCCTGCAAGGCATAGGGCCGCGCGCCGCCGTGGCGGAGGGTCTCTGCCACCAGGGCCAGGCCTTCGGCGATCTCGGCCTCCCACAGCGAGCGGTCCTGATCCTCCAGGAGCACCAGTTCGCCGTCGCGATCGAGCCGGGCGGTGCGGCGGGCGTGGTGGAGGAGCATGAGAGCGAGAAGCGCTCGCGGCTCGGTCTCGGCCGGCAGCAGCTCGACCAGCAGGCGGGCGAGACGGATCGCCTCGGCGCACAGCTCGACTCGCAGCAGCTCAGGCCCGGCCGTGGCCGCATACCCCTCGTTGAAGACCAAGTAGAGCGTGAAGAGGACGGCGTCCAGCCGCTCGGCCAGGAGCTCCGGCGGCGGCACCCGGTAGGGGATGCCGGCGGCGCGGATCTTCTGCTTGGCCCGCACCAGCCGTTGGGCGAGCGTGGGCACCGGCACGAGGAACGCGCGCGCGATCTCCTCGGTCCCCAGGCCGCAGAGGGTGCGCAGGGTGAGCGCCACCTGGGCCTCGACCGCGAGGGCGGGATGGCAGCAGGTGAAGATGAGCCGGAGCTGGTCGTCCCCGAGCTCGCCGTCGTAGCCGCCCTCCAGAGGCGAGAGGTCCGGCGGCTCGAAACGCGGCGCCGTCCAGGAGAGCACGCGTCGCTTCTCTTCGAATCGCCATTGCCTCCGCAGGCGGTCGAGCCCCTTGTGCCGGGCGGTGCTCACCAGCCAGGCGCGAGGATTGGCCGGCACGCCGGACCCGGGCCAGGCGCTCAGGGCCTCGGCGAAGGCCTCCTGCAGGGCGTCCTCGGCGAGGTCGAAATCCCCTCCGAGCAGCCGGATGAGGGTGGCCAGAGCCCGCTGACGCTCGGTCCGGAAGACGCGTTCGACCTCCCGGCCCGCCTGTTCCGACGCGGTGCGGATCGATTCTGTGGAGTAGGTCGTCATGGAAGTGCGGAGCGCACCCCGCGCTTCGTCGGACAGGGCGGCATAGTTGCTCTCGGCGTTGTAGATCAGCAGCAGGTATTCCATGGTTTAAGTCTCCTTCGAGGTGGTTCCTCGCGTTGGTCCGTCCCTTAGTCGAACGGGCCGGGCCGAAATCGACAGGGCGCCAGGCGTCTCCCGAGTCGGGACAACGCGCAAACCAACAGGGCGGAGGCTCGTCCGAGCAGGGGAGACGGAATTTTGAACGGGGAGAAGACTCGTCCCAGTGGGGGGAACGCTTTTTTGAACAGGGCGAAGGCTCGTCCGAGTTGGGGAATGGCGATCCCGAGTGGGGAGAGCGTCGCCCAACTCGGACGAGTCCCTGCCCAACTCGGACGAGTCCCTCCCCAACTCGGACGAGTCCCTCCCCAACTCGGACGAGCCCCTCCCCAACTCGGACGAGCCCCTGCCCTGTTCGGACGGGCCCTCCCCGTTGTCCGGCGGATGCTCGCGGCGCTGGAGGCCGAAGCCCGCGAGCTCGGGTTCTCAACCCTCCGGCTGGAGCCTCTGGTAATTGCGGCCGCTGCGGAAGGAGTATCGAGGGCTGAACATGTCGATCAGGCGAGAGCGAGCCGACTCGCTCCCGGCCGGCTCCCGCACCATGTCTAGAAACAGGCAGTCCTTCCATGGAGGATGCACCGATGGGAATCCGTAGTTTCAAGCTCGTTTTGGCCGTCGTTTGCAGTCTGTGGATCGTCGCCGGCAGCCTGGCGGCGCAGGAGCCCCTGGAGCCGCTCCGGGCCGGGTTCGTCCCCCTGCGCAGCGCCCAGCTCCCGATCGTGGCGAGACAGCGCATCGCTCCCAAGGCGGCGCTGCTGACCTACCACGGCGGGCCCGTCATCACCTCGGCCAAGGTGGTCTTCATCTTCTGGGGGCCGACGTTCAGCAACCCCGGCTCTGCCGACTACTCCTACGCCCACACCCTGATCGCCTTCCGCAACCAGTACGGCACGACTCCCGAGTACCAGGTCATCACGCAGTACTCGGGGATCCAGTTGTCGAACCTCGGCACGGGGACTGCGGATTGGTTCGACACGACGACTCCCCCGGCCAACGTCACCGACACCTCGGTGAGGGGCGAGGTCAACCTGTACCTGGCGAGCCATACTTTCAACGCCAGCACGATCTATGAGGTCGTCCTGCCGAGCACCTCGTACTCTTCCAACGGCTCGAGCACCTCGTGCGGCGGCCCGGCGCTCGCCTACTGCGCCTATCACAGTTGGATCGGCAGCGGCGCCAACGCCACCAAGTACTCGGTCCAGCCCTACCCGAGCTGCAGCGGCTGCCAGGTGGCGGGCTGGACGGCGGTGCAGAACCAGGAGCACTTCGTCACCCACGAGACGCGCGAGGCGGTGACCGACTCGACGGGACTCGGCTGGACGGACGCCAGCGGCTTCGAGGCGGACGACGAGTGCGCCTGGTCGCCGCCGCCGTTCCTGGTCGGCGGTTACGGCTACCAGTTCGAGTGGTCGAACGCGGCCAACAACTGTGTCTCCTTCATCGGTGCGGGGGCGCCGCCGGCCGTGCCCACGCTGACGATGACCAACGAGGCCTGCAACGGCTTGAACACCGCGGATTGGACTGCTTCGAGCGGCGCGACCGCCTATGAGCTGTGGGGATCGAGCACCTCGACCTTCACCTTCTCGAGCCTCTGGTTCTCCGGCGCGAGCACCTTCAAGCTCGTCAACGTCGGCTCGACCACCTACTTCCACGTGCGCGCCTGCAACGCCAACGGCTGCAGCGCCTTCAGCAACACCGGAATCGCCAGGCACGTCAACGGCTGCCTGTGATCCTCGCACGGCAGGGGCTCCGGCCGGGCTCCTGCCTTCTGCGCTTAGCTAGACGAGCAAGGACATCAAGGACTGCAGGGACGACAAGGACAGCAAAACGCCGGCTTCGGTGATAGTCGTTCGTTCTTTGACGTCCCTGTTCGTCCCTGCTGTCCCTTGATGTCCCTGCTTCTGCGTTTCTGCCTCGCAGGCTCCTAAGGGTTGACCTTGGCGTGGGGTTATAGCCCATACTTGGTCCATGGCCACGGTGAAACGGCGAGTTGAATCCGAAACGGAACCGGTGCGTGTTCTAGGTCGCGGCCTGCGAGCCCAGCAGGGGGTCCACCTCACGATGCGAACCCTTCGCGAGGCGATCGGAAAGACGCAGGTCGACCTCGCCGAAGCATCCCAAATCGATTAGGCAGACATCTCTCGGCTCGAGAGTCGAGAGAGCTTCGAGGACTGCCAGGTTTCGACGATTCAGAGATACGTCGCCGCGCTTGGAGGACGGTTGGAGCTCGTCGCGGCTTTTGGGGACAAGAAGATCTTTCTCACCGGAGTACAGACAGGACCCACTGGCGGGTCGCCCGGTAGAGACGCTCGCCGCTAAGGGCTCGTGACAGAATAACTGTCCCAGTTCTTGCCTCAGCCCCGAAGGGGCGGCAGCATAAAGCCTGGGGCGTCAGCCCCAGGTGGGTGGAAGAAAGAAATCCCAAGCCCCGAAGGGGCGGCAGCAGACCGGCGCCACGAAAGCTGCTGTCGCCCCTTCAGGGCTTTTTCGGTTTAAGGGCGGTAATCACCGCTTCTTTCTTCGTCCGGTGATTTCCCGAGTTTTACTGCCTCGTCGATCAGCGCGGAATCGAGGACGAGCTTCGTGGGCATTTTCACCTCCTCCGGATAGTCTACAGGCGGAGTGGCCGTCTCGCAGGTCGTGGTTCCTTCCGGTTGCGTCCCCCCGCCGGACCTTGTACCGTACGCCCCCATGAGCGACGGGCACCACCACCAGCACTCCCATCCGCGCGATCCCCAGGCCATCGACCTCAAGGCGCGGCGGAAGGTCGAGGTGCGCCGGGTCGATGAGGTCGGGACGCTCGACGAGCTGTTCCTGCACTGCCTGCCGGCTTTCGGCGGCGCCTATCTGCGGCGGCTGTACACGGTGCTCGATGCCGCCATCGGCGCGGGGTGCCCGATGACGCTGGCCATTGCGGGGCCGGTGACGGTTTCGGGACAGCACCAGGCGTGGCTCATCCCGCTTTTGGAAACGGGGTGGATCGCCTATCTCAGCACCACGGACGCCGTTTGCTATCACGACGGGCACCGCAGCCTCGACGAGCATCGCGAGGGGCCGATCTTCGAGGTGCCCATCTTCGGCGACGACGGTGCGCTGCGCGACGAGCACACCATCCGCGTCACCGACATGGCGTTCGACGAGGACGTGCTCTTCCAGCAGGACCGCTTCATGACGGCCTGCCTGCTGCGCCCGGAATTCCAGAAGACGATGGCGGGCACCGAGCTGCGCCACCTGCTGGGGAAGATCTACGCCGCTCAAGAAACCCACAACGGCGTGGCGCCGGGGCTGCTCGCCACCTGCCAGCGGCTGGCCATCCCCATTCTGGTGGGCGCGCCGGGAGACGGGAGCCTGTTCCTCAACTCGATGAAGCTGTGGGCGATGAAGCAGGCCGGTCTGCTCGAACACTACGAGTTCGCCCTCGACCTCCACGCCGAGGTCTTCGAATCCTGCGCCTACCACTACTGGGGCCTGTTCGAGAGCCCGGCGCGCGCCCTCGCCACGCTCATCCTCGGCGGCGGCGTGCCGAAGAACTACAACCTGCAGCCGGAGCCGGCCCTGGGGCAGATCCTAGGCCTCGAAAACGTCAGCGGCTATGCCTTCGACGTCCAGATCGTCACCGCGCCCATCACCGAGGGCTCGCTCTCCTCCTGTCCGCCGTCCGAGGCCGTGACCTGGGGCAAGGTGGACCGCGAAACCTACCAGCAGACCACCGAGAGCGTGCAGGCCGACTACTCCATGCTCATGCCGTTCCTCGTCAAGGCGCTGCTCGACAACCGCGAGCGCTACGCGAAGCGGGCGGCGGAGATCGGGGAAGAAGCCCTGTTCGCCGAAGAGCCCAAGGCCCGCGGCTATTTGCGACCGCGCGAGGGTTACCGGCTCTACGACTCCCGCGAGCGGCTGGTGGCCGTGCTAGCGCAGCAGGTGAAGGAGAACGGCGAGTGGCTGCGGAAGACCCTGCGGTACCCGCTGGCGATTGAGGGGACCCGTTAGGCCTGCCTTATGGTCCCGCTTGCTCTCATATCGAACACCTTCTATAGAGAGCCTGCCGCATTTGACACAGAGGCTGGGAGGGCGTAGATTATCAGCAACAAACGCGAGAAGGAGTGGCACGATGCATGCTTGCTCTCCGCTTTGGTTGGGTTGGCGTCCTCGAATCCACGCGGACGTCAGTGCCCGGTTGGCACCTGCCGGTGTCAAAGTAGTACTTTGCGGAGGTCAGGAAGGAGTCTGGCCCCGGAATGACCCGCCCACAGAATACATCCCCGGACGAACTTCGGGGACAGATAACACTTACCGACCGAAATTGAACGAGAACGGAGGCAGCGGATGAATTCACAAGAGGCTACGGCAGTTATGTCGAGGGTCTACGAGAAGGAAGAGGAAGATGAAAAGGCGTTCGAGGATTACTATAAGAACGTCTATGGCAAGCGAAAGATCGAGTGGCTCAAAAGTGTCGCTGAGAAGCGGGAGCGAAGGACTCTGGAGCTGGCTGAGTCATTTAGGCCTCAAACGAGATAACGCCTTATCTCTCACCACAAGCTAGCCATCCTGTGGTTGAAAACCACAGGATGGCTCTGCATCTGCTCTGGCTCCCATCCGTTGAGTGCCTCGATCTTGGACCTAGGCCTTCCCAATGTACTTTTCGAAGTTATATTTCACGCCGTCAAGAGCAGTGGTTTCGAGCCAGTCGGGCTTCTTGAAACCAAGTTCATCGAGGACCAATTCAGTCGATCGAAGGGCCCCTTCAGCCCATCCTTGTTCGCATGAGAACGCCTCTCCACAGATAAATATATTAACTCCCCTTCCGAACGGCCGCTTCAAGAAATCGATAATCTCCCAAGATGGATAATGTGGTTGCCAAGAGTGCCATCCAGCCTCCCACACCTTTTCAAATGCTATAAGAGGTTCCGGTATCTCAATGCCAGGATGCATCATCCTGAGTTGACGCTGTGCCTTACGCACCATTCGGTCGGTTGCTCCAAACGCTTCCAAGAGGGCCTTTTCCTCGGGTTCCAGATCCCCGTTGAGTTTGCAGTATGGCTCTTCCTTTTCACCTGTTCTGTTATCCCGGTGTAGAGGACGCCAGAAATCTACGTAGTCGGCGTCGCTATAACCTGCCATGAGCACACCCATTTTGGTTGTAAGGTCTGGTCTTTTGTTTATTGGATCCCAGGAATTTCCAGCTCCGAAATAGTATACTTGACGTAAAGGAAGATCGGTCACGGCTCGGCCTGAAGTATTATTGTCTCCTAGGTCACCCCACCAGGCCTGGTCATATCCTAGGAATAATTTGAATAAGGGGTGCCCTTTGATGGAGTCCAATTTGTTTTCGAGAGCCCTCTTCCGACCTTGATCGAAGCCGATAAAATCAATCTCTTTGAGACCTTTCTGGGGAATCGCCAGCACCACATTACGTGCACGAGCTGTATTTTCAGTTTCGGCGAACCTGAGTTCATATACAGGTGCAGCTTCCTCCGTAGCCCAGACAGCGGAGATTGATCGAACCTCGTGCTCAAACTCAAAGCTTTTCCATCCGTCACCGTCTAAACGTCTCTCAATCCCTTGAACAAGGCGCACGGGTAACTGCTCCATCCCTCCTCTTAGGCGCAGATAATCTGCGTCAAAATCTTTTAAGAACCATGGGATAGCTTCGGCGGCATTCCAGTTCTCGAAAATTGAATGATATCCCAAGGCATCACGGACAAAACAGAAGACTTCCCAGCTCTCGAAATAGTGGTGCAGGAGGTTCCAGAATCCACTCTTATATAGAGGCTGCTCTTTGAGCCAACCATGCCTTTTGACTTCGTCCCATTCATCAGGAGTAAGGGATGAATAATGGAGCCCCTTCGGGTGAGTGGGAATGGCTTCAATTTTTTTCCTGAGGACATAAGCCGTCATTGGATCGGCCGACGGAAACTCCATCTCAGAGAGTGCAGTGGATAGAGTCCGTTTCAGGTAATTAACTGGGAGGGTTCCGGATTTCAGGCTATAGGCGTCGGGATTACCGTCCGGTTTGATCAGTTGACCTCGGAGAAAAAGCCGTTTCCTGTCAAACTTGAACTCTTCGCTGACAAGTTTGAGTTCTTTGGCTAGGCTCGCCAGGATTATATGGCCCGCGATGTATCTCATTCCTCCGAGCTCGGCGTAAAATGGCATGCCAGGAATCTTTGCAGTTACAAGTCGCCCACCTTCTTTCTTTAAGGCTTCGAAGATGCGAATTCGGGGACGCAAAGGACTTTGTGCCCGTGCAATTCGCCAAGCGGTGTAGGTTCCGGCTACACCTGCACCTACAATCGCATAATCCAAGATCTGGTCTCTTTTCTGCGCCATATTGTCTTCTCCATAGCGTTATATAGCATCGATGTCCAGCGCCGTTGCCATTCTACCTAACCTCGTGTGCCGGAGTCTTGAGCGGAGTGTATGGTTTGTTGTCCAGGGTGTCAACTTTATAGATAGATCAAAATAGCGCTATTGAGGAAGGGAGTAAAGTCTGGCAGTGGCTACAGGAGATGTAGGAACTACTAGAGGAGCTCCGGTAATCGTCACCGGCACGCGATACTCCTCTAACTTCCTGGCGCCCTATAGGGCGGTAGAGAGTCCTGAACGATGAGCAACACCACCGTAACCCTGATCCCGGGCGACGGCATCGACCCCGAGGTTAGCGACGCCACCGTGCGGGTGCTCGACGCCGCCGGCGCCGGGCTGGAATGGGAGCGCCACATCGCCGGCAAGGAGGCGGTGGAGAAATACGGCAACCCCTTGCCGCCCGAGGTTCTGGAGTCCGTCAAGCGCAACCGCGTGGCGTTATAAGGCCCCGGCACCACCCAGGTGGGAGGCGGCCTTGGAGCACGCGGTGGTGCCGAGCTTGGTGGAGAGCCTGAAGATCATCACCGAGAAGGCGTCGCTGCGCATCGCCCGTTTCGCCTATGACTACGCCGTAACTCCTCGCCCTGGCCGCAGCGGCTGTCTTCGAAGCGGTTCCACGGCAGCGCTTCGGACATCGCAGGCAAGGATCTGGCGGATTCCCTTGCCCTCATCCGCTCCGGCATCCTGATGCTTCACCACTTCGGCAAGGACGAGGCCGCCGAGCGCGTGCCCAAGCCTTGCGCGACGTGATCGTGAACCAGAAGATCCGCACCCGCGACCTCGAAGGCCAGGCCACACCACCAGCCAGTTCACCGATACGGTCGTGCGGGCGCTGGAAGCGGGGTGGTGGGATAGGCGTCGAGATCTAATCGCGCTGAGGCCAGCGAAGCTGGTCCCCTTCACCCCGACCCCTCTCCAAGGGAGAGGGAGACTTATTTGGGAGGGTGAGCAGATAGGCGGTTTTGTGTGTAGCTCGGACGGTGTGCATCGCATGCAGCACGGCAATCCCGTTTGCAGGAGACTCCCTCTCCGCCGGGAGAGGGGACGGAGTGAGGATTCGAAGGGCAGACGGGCCGGACTTTCGAGGTCTTCGAAGCCGACAAGGCTGCTTAGCCCGACTTCCACGCTTTGCGCGGTAAAGCACTGAGGGGAAAGGAGACATGGTCAGTTTTTCGTCACTATTCTGGGTTGGGCAGCCAGGTTTTGACGGGAACCATAACCTCGTAGGGAATGCCGA